>JBQTKE010000431.1:0-6585 GCA_052386435.1 Myxococcaceae bacterium | reverse complement strand
GATTCAACGGAGAGTCGATCAAGAAGCTCGACGAGCATGCGGACCTGCGCGTCTGGCGCCACGCTCTGACCTTCGCGAACCCGCGTGAAACCGAGCCCCAGAAAGTCAGGCGCGATGCAGCGACGGTGAGGCGACAGGCGGTCGATCGCCCCGCGCCACTGAAAACTGCTCAGCGGAAAGCCGTGGAGAAACAACGCCGCATCCCCCGTGCCGCGATCGAAGTAGGCGATTTCGCCGAACGCCGTCGGCGCGAACCGTCTCGCGGCGTGGAAGGCGTCGGCGTCCATGGCGCGCAGGCCGCGAGGATTCGACCTTGAAACGCAGCGACCCCGCGCACCGGCACTCAATGCGTATGCAGCCAGCTCAACGACACGACGACGAGACAGATTCACGTTCGGGACCCCTTTCAGGTTCAATGAACGCGGCTTGTAGCGATCCGGGGCTTCCGTCGACTTGGTGAAAATTGCGATCGCGAGAAAAGGCCCGGTCGCCGCGGCTTGACCGACGCCTCTACTGCATCAGGGCGCGCAACCGTGCAGCTAACTCTCTACGGCACCCAGAGCACGCGAAGGTCGAGCTCGATCGCCTCAAACGGTTCCACGCGCACAACTTCATCCGCACTGTAGGCACCCAATTCCATCCAGCGGCCATCCACCAGTCGCACAACTTCGAGGGTAGTTCCACGCGGTAGCGTATGTTCGTGAACACACACGATCCCAAACCTGCCTCGATGTCGATAGCCCCCTCGGAGCCGGACTCACCCCACCGTGGCCCAGGGTTCCTTGTTGAGGAGAGCGTGCGCCGCCTTCTCGACCTCGGTTGGCAGCGCATTCCGGGCTGCCGTGTCCAACCATTGCGCGAAGGTTTCCACCGAAGGTCGCTTCGCGGGATCTTTGGCGAGCCCCAGCGCCAAGACGGCGTCGAGCTGAGGTGGCAAGTTGCTGTTCAAGCGGCTGGGCTGAACCGGCTGCTCCATGAGAACCGCGAGCGGATTCGCTTCCCGGAACGCGCGGCTTCCGGTCAACGTCTCGAAGGCAACGCTGGCCACGGAGAACGTGTCTGAGACCGGCCCCACTTCCTGCCCGAGCATGTGCTCCGGCGACGAATAGCCGTTGGAGAAGCGCGGGTTCCCGTCCTTCAAGTGAGCGACCTGGTCGTCAATCTTGGCGATGTCGAAGTCGACCAGCTTCGCTTTGGTGCCCGTCTCGTCGAAGAGGACGTTGTCCGGCTTGATGTCGAGGTGAACGACGTTCTTGGCGTGAGCATCGCGCAGACCCGCGCAGATTTGACGGATCACCGACAAGCCCTTTTCGACGGACATCCCTTTCCCAGACCCAATGCGCGTCCCCAGACTGCGCGGATCCAACATCTCGGTGATCGCATAGCCGAGCCGCCTTGAACCTTCCTCTGCGATCTCCCCAGACGCCAGTAGGTCCACGATGTGCGGACTGGCCTTCAGTCGTTCGAGCGCCTTCACCTGATTCGCGAAGTCCGACTGAATCGCGGAGCGCTGCACCTTGGCTGCCCCACGGGTGCCGTCCGAATGCACCGCCGCGTAAACGTCGCCGGAGCCTCCCGAGCCGATCTGTTCGCCCAACTCGTACCCGTCGAGGTGAGAAGGAATCGTCGGCGCCGCCTGAGGTGGCTCAGGCGTCGACGCTCCTTGGCGCCCCGCGCGGACGGGTCGCGTGGCGACCATCGACGTACCCTGGTCCGCGCTCCAACCCCGCCTCAGCGAGTATCGCTGGACGAATCTTTTCACCCCGACTCCCATGAACGTCTTGGCTTACTGCTGCGCTTCGGTCCTGCCGAACAAGTGGTAGTGCTTGACGGTCTGACGGCCCCCCTTGCCGCCCCTGCCATCCTTCATGTTGAGGCCATCGTGACTGGCGCCCAACTTGTTGGTCATCATCTTGATCTTCGACTGGTCGGACTCGATGCGCATCATGGAGTTGAAGAGCACGTCGTACAGCTCCAGGCCCTTCATGCTGCCCAACGCTTTCGCTCCAATACCGGAGAGCTTGATGGCCGCTTGCTGCGCGCCACGGTCGAGCTGCTCGAAGCCAAAGTACTTGAGCTTGGACTCGTTCACTGGGAGCGCCAGGTCTGCCGCCGCCAACAGCTCCAACCGGGCGAGCTCTTCCAGAAGCACTCGTCGAGCTGCGCGCCCCTTTGCTTCGAGCACGGCCTCGGCTTCCATGCGCGCGACCTTCTCCATGGGATTTATCTCGCGGAGCTTGCGCGACACTGTTCCCTTCACACCGTCCCGCCAGAACTTCAGCTCCGGGAGCTCGACGATGTTCATGTCCTTCTCCGCCGCCTCCACGTCTTCAAAAGTGATGGGCGGTGTCCCATCCTCACCCAACAGACCGTCGTACTCATGGACGCGCTGGTTATAGTGCGTAGCGATCTTGTCGACAAAAGTGTCGACAGTCCCCGCCCCCAGCAGCTCGTTGTTGACCTTGTAAAGCCGATTCAGCGTGTCTTCGATCAGCCTCTGAGGCGTCAGCGTCTGACCGGTTACCGTCTCACGCACCTTAGTGAAGGTGGACCCGTCCTCGAGCGGAAGCATGCGCGCTTGGAGTCTCCGCTGGATGTACGGCATCAGCTGGCCTCGGCGGAGTCCTGAGAGCACAGCACTGGCGCCCCGACGGAGCACCGATTTGACCTCACCCTCGCCCCCTAACAACTCCAGCTGACGGCTGGGGCCGATGAAGAACAATGCGGTGGAGAGCTCGCCGCGCGCAGCCATGCCCGCGATGTGGCTCAAGCCCTTGAGCGCAGGGTCTTTGCCGCCGTCCTTGATCGCCGTCGGATCGCCGAAGATGCCCGAAGGGACGATGAGCGCTTCGTGCTTCTTGGCCTTGTCTTCGAAGAAACGCTCGAATTCGGAGGCGTAGCTTCCGCCATCCGCGCTGGTGAGCACCGCGTAGTCGTCAGGATCGACCTTCTTGGCACGCGTCTGGCGGGCGTGTACGAGAAGCGGATAGAGGTCTTCCATGATCGCCATCTCATCCACTTCGATGTTGGATTCGATCTTGAAGATCGGCAACGGATTGCCCAAGCGTCCCTTCACTGCCCGCTGCGCCTGCTCCACCGTCATTTGCCCCAAGTTGTAGAGCTCGCGTTCAAAGAGGCCCATCTTCTCGTTGTCCACCAGGCCGCGGTAGATATGCGCGTTGCGCTCAATCAAAAGGCCGAGATGGGCTTCGAGCTTGCGCGCGGCATCGCTGGACACGTAGGGATTCAGCTTGAAGCGCTTGAGCGCGGCCTCAAACGCCTCGCTTCTGACAGGCATCGTCTCACCGTGGAGGTGCTCCAGTGTCATTCGGAAGGAACCTTGTCCACCGCCAGCGGCCTTCCACGCCTCCTCCGCGTCCTCGAAGTTGGTAAACGCCTGGGACACTTCTTCGCGGATGGTGTCCGCATTGCCGAAGTCGGCGCGTCCCCGCCAGGAGTCAACTTTCATTGCCTGAGCAAAGAGGTCCGCGGGTTCGACGTAGCGCGCGGGGCGAGGGATCAGCTCGTCTCGTGAATCCCTTGCGCCCTCACTCCAGATCTTAACCGGCTGCAGACCACGGGCGACGCGGGCTTTGTTCTGTTCCCGCAGCTCGTACTTGCCGATCTCCAGCAAGCCTTCCAGGTTGGGAGCGGCCCGTGGGACGTGAAGACCCGCTCGACGGGCGGCACCGCCACCCTCGGACTTCATCGCGTCCTTCACGTCCTTGTAGAAGATCTTGATAAAGCCGGTGGCGCCGTCATTACCGTCCGCGTTTCGGAAACGCGACCAGACGAGCTTCTCCTCGCTCGAATCCACGGCATCCGAAACCTCGTCCATGATCACCGCGATGTTGTCCGCGGTGTGGCCTTCGAGGTCGAAGCCATCGACCTCTACATGCTCGCCGTTCCTGTCTTCAACATGCGGGAAGAGGTCTGACGCCTTCTTGTAGACGAAGTGGATGGGCCCCGCCTCGAGGTCGTTTGGGTCAACGACGCCTCGCTTGATTCCCAGCGCGATATCGTAACGCGCGAGGATTTCGGCGACGAGCGACTTGCCGGTGCCGGCATCGCCAGAGATGAGGTAGCCCAACTTCTTTCGGACCGGAGGCAATCCCGCGGAGACCAGCTCCGCGTTGCGAAGCGCGAGCTTCTTGCGGTCCGCCATGATCTCCGCGATGTCCTCCATGAACGGCATGCCGGCGACCTCGCGTTCGATCTCATCGACCATCTTGTCGTTGAAGAACGGGCTGGTTCGATCCATGCCGCGCGCCTGCGCAAGGTTGCGCGCTCTTCCCACACCTTCCGCGCCACCCACCCAGATGTCCGACTGCTTGAGCTTCCCGTACGTCTCCGGCTGGAGCCGTTGCAGCATGTGGAGCAGCGTCTTCACGTTCGTGAGGTTTCGCTCGGTGGGCTCCAGATTCCGCGCCCAGGAGAAGTCACCTGCCTGGATGACGTTGGTGAAGCCCACGTCGTTTTCGATCTTATCCTTGTAGTTGGCCGCGCGCAGAGCGCCGGTCCATGCCTCCACCGCCTTGGCCAACTCCTCGGGCTCCACCAGGTCGAGCTGAGGCGGGAGCACTCTACTTATGACCAAATTCTGCAGCTCGCGCGCGAAGGCGTGGTCCGAAAACTCAAGGACGTTGTGCCGGTACTTCCCTCCCAGCCCGACTTCCTTCGCGTACTCCTCTGCGTTTTCGTAAATCTGAATAGGTCCCTGCTCCGTGCCCAGTTGGCGCAGCCGAACCGGAATCGTGAATCCATTCACGTCCGGCGGGGGATTCGCGGAGCTGAGACGCTCCAGGTCGGCGATCCGAGCCCCTTGCCAGGAATGACCCTCATCGAGGATGCGCTCGGCCAGCGCAGGATGCTTTGCCGACGCGGCGAGAAACCGGCCCAGCACCGCGCCGTCCGTGTCCTGCATGGCCTGGAAGACACGCCCCAGGTCCACGTCGAGGTCGCTCCGCTCGCCCTTCTGGGCTGCGAGTTCCAGGCGGCGTGCCGCCAGCTCCACGAAACCTTCGGTCACAGGGCCAGGCGAGTAGCCGCCGTCGATCATCGATTGCTGCGCGGTGAAGAAAGCACCCTTCACTTCCTCGTCTTGGATCCAACTCAGCGCTCCCGGAGGATCAAATGGCAGCCGCCAGGTCGGCAGCAGCTCATCGTCGATGAGCTTCGCAGGCTCTTTCACCGCGGCGTCGAGGATGTCGATCTTCGCGGGGTACCGCAGACCTTCCGGAACGCCACCGCTGTTGACCTGCGCGCGATACGCCGCAATCCGATCGCGGAGCGTACTCAGCAGCCAGGCATTCTGCGGGTGCACATGGTCCATGGTGATCTGCGACCCCAGCTCGCAGATCCGCTCCATCGTCTCGTCGTAGGCGTAACGGGTGTCGTCGCCTTTATCTTTCGGTCGAGGGTAGACAACGACGTCGTTGATCGGCCAGGGATTTTTCGAGTCCGCATTGACCTTCAGAGCATATGCGGCGCGCCGCAGGAGCAAGTCCGTTGTGGCAAGCAGTCCCTCGTTTTGCCGAGGATTGAGCTGCCGCAGATCTTCAATGTTGGGCTGTTGCGACCACCAGGCATGAACCTCCATCGGATCGCGGATCACCCTTTTCGCAAGGAGTCCGTCACGGAACGGATCCCATCGAGTCATCAGCGACTTTCCACCGATTCTCCAGAAGCTCATAACTGTTCACTCACGAAGTGACAGAGCACCGCGACGGCGCTCGGTTCGAGGAAGGCCGCGTCGCGCGGCCAAGGAAGGGGCTTGAACAGCGTGCCGTGCGTGCCCAGACGGCCGGCGAATCCGCGACCGGCGCCAAAGCGGGGAAGGGTGCCGGCCCAGAGCGAATCGGCTCCCAATGGTGCGCGTGGCGCAGGGAGGCGCGACACCTGCGCTTCCAGCTCGTCCGCACTCCGCAGCGCCACCGGCAGGATGCACTCGATGCCGCGGTTGACGCCCAGACGAAAACCCGCCGAGGCGTGGACGTCACCCTCGTCGAGCAGAGAGAAGACCTCCGCCCCTTCCGGAGAGTCGCTCAGCGCCAGGCGCGAAAGTACCTTCAGCTCGTCCACTTCGTGGAGCGGCTTCTTCCAGCGGGCGATCAGCGACCGAAAGCGGCGCGCCCAGTCCAGCGAGCGCGGATCGTTCGTCGGCCCAGTGGCCAGGACAAAGGCGTCGATGTCCTGCAGACTGCAGCCGAAAGCGTCGACCGCGTCGAACAGGACTTCAGCAAGCTGCTCTGGAGCCGATAGATCGCAGGCAACAACCTTATCGCTCAGCTCAAATCGGCCGAACGCAGAGGCACTGCCGCAGACCGCGGTCACAGGATCGTGGAGAGAGTCGAGGGAGAGGACCAGCATTCCTCGAATTATCGAGAGGCAGAACGTGACAGTTTCGGATCAAAAGAAATCTCCTCGAAGGTTGAGACTCCCAATATCCTCAGTGGCTTAGCTACCGATAAACGGTCAGCGCGGTTTACAAAGTGACGACTACCCCCGCGTCGGCAGGGTCAGCTTGAGCTCGCGGGCGGCGTCCCCGAAAGCCTGGGCCGCGCTCTTGAGCGACTTCTGCGTGTG
>JBQTKE010000430.1:0-11299 GCA_052386435.1 Myxococcaceae bacterium | reverse complement strand
CCGGGCCATGTACCCGCACGAGCGGTCGCTCGTGAAACGACTTGCAGGCAAGCCTTTCGTCATCATCGGTGTGAACAGCGACTCCGATCGCGAACGCATCAAAGGGGTGATGGTCGATGAGGAGATCACCTGGCGCTCCTTCTGGAACGGCGGTGGCACCTCCGGCCCGATCTCGACGGCCTGGAACGTGCGCGGCTGGCCGACGCTCTACCTGATCGATCACGAAGGCGTGATCCAGTACAAGGGTCACGGAGAGTCGGAGGAGGAGTTCGACGCGCGCATCGCTGCGCTCGTCGAGGCCGCGCAGGCGGCTGTGCAACGCTGAGTACTCGTGTGCGTGGCGCGTCCGCTTCGCGAACCTCGTTCGCAGCGGCGCGCCACGTGCAGATGCCGCTCATTGGACGCGGCTGCGGACATCGTGCGGCTCGACTATTCGAAGAGCGCACCGAGATCGCGCGCACCGTGCAGCACACGCACGACTTCGATGCCGCTCGCGAGCGGGCGGTAGAAGACCAAGTGCTTGGTGAAGCCCTTGACGGCGAAATGGCGCAGTCCAGTCAGCTCGCTGCGCTCGAAGTCGCGCGCCCGGCCGAGCGCTGGGTTCTTGGCGAGGCGCCGGACCGTCGCTTCGACCGCTTCTTCGCTGCGATGCGCTTGGTGACGCGCTTGCGGAGCGCGGCCCAGTCACCCGACGTCATTTCTTTGGCTGGGCCGGATGCGAGACCCTCGAGGAGCAGCTCCTCGAGTCGGTCGCGCGCACCCTGGCGCTCGCGATCTTGCCGGATGAGTTCGCGAACGTACTCGCTGGCCGACGTGTAGGCGGAGGCGGCGACACGCTTCTCCACGAACGTCCGGAGAGACTGTGGCAGCGAGACGTTCATCGACGTGCTGGAACCGTTGTCCGCGCTCATGCTCACAACCTAGACCGCCAGGCGCCGCCTGGCAAGGTCTGCCATCGGCCGCGCAGACCTGTGGGCTTGAACGGAGCGCCGCTACGGAACGCGTTTGCTGTCGCCTGGGCTCATGTTCACGCCGCGCGTCAGCGCCGCCGCCCGTCGAGACTCCAGATGCCGCTGCCCTTGCACGCCATGAGCAGGAACGCGAAGCAGTACACGACGGCGAGCTCGCCTCCGTTCACCGTCGGAAAGAACGCCGAGTCGAATTGGAACTTCCAATGGAACTGGAAGTAGGCCACGGCCATGGTTCCGCTCGAAAGGAAGGCGGCCCAGCGAGTGAAGAGGCCGAGCGCGATCAGCACGCCGCAGACCAGTTCGATCAGGCCGCCGATCCAGATCTGTGAGCCGAGCGGCGGCTGTTGGTCCGTGAGCACGCCGAAGACCTTCTGCACGCCGTGGAACGTGAACAGTGCGCCCGAGAAGATGCGGAGCAGCGCGTAGGCATGTTCGGTGTGGGCGGCGAGGAAGTGAGCGGGAGCGGTCGGCGAAGTTTGGTTCATGGCGATGTGGGGACCCTACACATCGCGCGCGCTCGTCGACATGCACTCGCTCGCGTTGGTTCGGGGCCGCACGGATGAGCGGCACCGCTCTACTCCTGCAGGCACACACTCCGCCTGAACAGCGCGGCGCCGATGAGCGGCTGTCCGACGAGGCGGCGATGTGGAATACTCCAACCGAACATGAGCGACGGCGAACGGACGCGTGCTCTGGAACGCTGGGAGAACGAAGGCGGAAGCACCGCGGTCGTCCTCCGAGACGCGGTGTGCGGCAAAGTCGTCACGGAACAGTCGCCGCATCGGCACCAACACGCTGGCCGCGTCTTCTTCTTCTGCAGCGAGACGTGCAGAGCGAAGTTCGTGGCGGATGTGGGTTGAGGCGCGGGCACGCTGTTCGGAGTAACCGTTCGGCGATCCACACCTCGGACGCCGCTTGATCGCGCGCCGCAGCGGTGATCAGCCCTTCGTCGACGGCACCAGCAGCTCGACGACGCAGCAGCGTGCACAGACGCCGGGATTATGCACTTGACGTACCCACGTTGATTGGGGAGACTTTCGCCATGAAGTCCAGTAAGAGCCTCGCGACCCTTTCGGCGTTGACCGAAGACGGAGCGCGCGAACACCTCGAAGCGATCCGTTGGCCGAATGGCGCCGTTTGTCCGCGTTGTGGCGCGAACGAAGCCACGAAGATGAAAGGGAAGAGTGTTCGACCGGGGGTCTACAAGTGCCGCCCGTGTCGCAAGCCGTTCACCGTGACAGTGGGGACGATCTTCGAGCGTTCGCACATCCCGTTGCGTGAGTGGCTCATGGCCTTTCACATCGTGTGCGCTTCGAAGAAGGGCGTTTCAGCGCTACAGCTACAGCGCATGCTCGGACTCGGCTCTTACAAGTCCGCGTGGTTCATGGCGCATCGCATCCGACACGCGATCCAGCCGCAGCGCACGCCCGGCATGTTGAGTGGAGTCGTCGAAGCGGATGAATGTTTCGTCGGAGGCAAGCCGCGCCCCGGCGCACCGAAGAAGCCGATGCGCGAGCAGAAGATCCCGGTTGCCGTGCTCGTTGAGCGTGGAGGCAATGCGATCGCCATGCCGATGGAGCGACTGACGGCCTACAACGTGCGCAAGGCGCTTGTGCACCTCGTCTCGCGCAAGAGCGAGCTGCACACCGACGAGTCGAGCCTCTACAAAGGCTCGTCCAAGTGGTTCAAGGGCGGGCACCACACGACCAACCACGCCTCGAAGGAGTACGCGCGACGCGAAGGCAAGCGCAACGTGCACTCGAACAGTGCTGAGTGCTTCTTCTCGCTTCTGAAGCGCGGCATCGTCGGTAGCTTCCACCACGTGAGCCGTGAACACCTGCCGCGCTACTGCGACGAGTTCAGCTACCGCTGGAACACCCGCACGATGGAAGACGGGGAGCGCACGACCGCAGCACTTGAGCGCACGACGGGGCGGCGCCTCACCTACCGCCCGGTGAAGGCAAGGCAGCCGGGGATGTAGTGGGGACAGCTTCCCCGCTAAGTCGGCCCATCTCGTCCCGTCCGGGCGACGCAAGAAGAAGCCGGGGACGGAAAAGGGCCGAAAAGGGCGGTAGACTCCGAAGACGAAAGCGCCCAGTGAGCCCACGAGGCCCACCGGGCATCTGACAGCCTTTCGGTCCCTTGGGCAGCCCGTTGCCCCTCCTGCTTTCGACGCGGTGGAGGGTGGCGGGCTGCTCGCCTTATCTGAGGGCACCCCGCGCGCAGCGGGACTGATGTTCCGCGCGCGGGCTAGTCTCTCCTCACGGCACTCCTCCGTGGGTGTAGCGTTGCGGCGTGTCGGATGTCTGAATCCAGCCCATCGCCTCGCCCTTGCGGAACATGACGTTGCGGACGAGGTTGTCCGCCTTCGTGCCCGCCGCCACTTCGCGAAACTCGCTGAGCTGCTCGGCGATCTCGCCGACCTTGAGCGGGCGCGTGGCGCGCTTGAGGATGGCATCAACGACTTCGTGCCACTGCATCGAGTCGCCCGCCTTCGTGGCGGCAGGCGATCGCACCACGCCGTTGCGCCGCGGCTGCGGCTCCAGCGGCTCGGATGCGGGAGCCGAGTCCCCCACTTCATCGAGGGCCTCCAGCGCAGTCTGTAGCTTGGCGATGCGCGCGCGCAGATCGCGGCGGACTTGCTCGTAGGGGTTCATCGTGTGCCTCGCTTCCTCGCGGGGTGGGCACACCATCGCACATCCCTCACGGGCTACACAGCACTACAAGGCAGAACGATGAGGCAATCCCGCAACCGAGAGACTGGCCGCGGGCGTGAGGGGTCAACCCCCCTCCGCACCGATCTCACCCTCGACGAGGCGCTGAGGCGGGCGATGCAGACCCCCGCGCCGCCCAAGGCGAAGCCGAAGCGCAAGCCGAAACGCTCACCTCGGAAGGGCAAGAAGTAGAGCCGCGCGGAAGTGCGATCCTCGGCCCACGGACTGAGGCGGGTACGTCAAGTGCATAATCCCGACAGACGCCGGTAGCCGAAGCGCGCTCGGGAGAACGCCAGCTCTCGTAGACGCTGACACAGCGCGGCCTGCTCGGCCTTGACAGTGCAGTAGCGATGTGAACTCCTCGAGATCCTCATCAGCCCACACGCGCGGCGCTCGCTGACGCGGAAGCGCTCTTCGTACTCGCGGACGAGTTCGCGGCGACGGGTGGGCGTCAGGTCTTTTTTCGGAGGACGTCCTGGAGGATCTCCTTGTCGAGGGCCAGGTCCGCCACGATCTGCTTGAGCCGACGATTCTCGTCCTCGAGCGTTTTGAGGCGTCGAACCTCGGAGGCAGTGAGGTCTCCGTACTTGGAGCGCCAGCGGTAGAAGGTCTGTTGACTGACGCCGTACTTGCGGCAGACCTCGGCCATGGAGATGCCGGCCTCGACCTGCTTCAGGGCGGTGGCGATCTGTTCGGACGTGAATCGGGACTTGCGCATGGAGAGCTTCTCGGCTTGGTGAGAATCCTCTCGTGAGCGGTGGTCCAGGAACCGGGGAGCGGGTCAAACGGGATAGTTCCATCGGCCCTCGACACTGAACAGGCATGGGGAAGGTTTCTCGCTCACGTTCGCAAGGAGGGGAGCGCCCTTCAATCGGGGTCACCAGTGAGTACCCATCCAGCCCAGTCGCACACCGGGCGCCCATCGTCGCGCAACGTCATCTTCGCTTGCCACAGCGCATCGGCCTTGCCGAGGCCGTCGCGCCACAACTTCGTGTAGAAGACTTCGAACAGTCGTCGGGTCGCAACGTCGTCGACCTTCCATAGCGAGCAGATAGCTGTGCGCGCTCCGGCGGCGTGCAAAGCGGTCTGCAGCGACTGGATGCCCTGACCAGCGCGGCGGATGCCAACGTTGGTTTCGCATGCCGACAGTACGGCGAGCTCGCAGTTCGTGAGGTCGAGCATCCCAAGCTCCTCCGCCGTCAGGATCCCGTCGGGGCCGTGGTTCGCGCCCGCGAGTGCGATGCCACAGAGAGTCTCCGGAAGGAAACCGATGATCATGTCTTGCGCGCGCTCGATCGAGAGTTGAAGCGCGTCGTCCGACTGCCCGACGCGGTCGAGCATCGACACCGCTGCCGTTTCCGGCACGAACCACCCGTGCGTGGCGACGTGGAGGTACCTCGCCTGTGGCGCGAGCTCGACCAGCGCAGACTCACTGGCTCCAGTGCCGAGCTGCACAATCGGTTCACCGCCCACGAAGTCCTCGAACAAGAGGCTCACGTACTCCGCCTCGATGCGCGTCGAGAACAGAGGATCGAAGTGGAAGGGCTTGTCGCCGAACATCGACCGAAGTCCTGCGAGCGTGGGCCCGTGCTCCCCTGCGCCGCTCTCCCGCCCTTCGTAGTCCACCCCTCCGAGCGCTACGAGCGTTCCCAGGGAATCGCTGCGTTGTCGTGGATTTACGAGCCTCACCGCAGAGGTCTCGATCCGAACGGCAATGGCCTCACCTATTCTCGACCCGTCCTCCACCAGCAACGCGTCGAGCGGCACAATGTGTAGGAAGTCGTCGGGCACCAGGTACACCGTGTCCGTTCCCTGCCCCTCCAGGATCTCGAAAACCGGGTCGAGGACCGCCGCTCGCAGGGCGCGGCTTGAAACACGTTCGACCTCTGCATCGGTTCTACCCCAGCTAGTAGCGGACTCGATCGGCCGCCCGATCGTTGCACGCCAACGTGCGGCGAGTTCCTCGAGCGGTGCTGCAGGCCCTAGTTCGACACACCGCACCACCGCGTCCGGCGTAACGACGAATGCGACAAGCGAGGCCGTTCCCAAGAACGCTCCGGGACCGACCTCGACCCCTTGCTTGCGGCTGTATTTCCACATGCCGACGAACGCCTCCCCGCTACCGAGTGAAGCAGCGATCGACTCCGCGCTCGGCAAATCGGTAGCGACACCAATCTCCGCGAACTCGCGGCGCATCTGCCCTTCGAGCCGATCTCGTTGCTCGCTGAGACCCACCAACTCCTGCCGCCATTTTCCGAGCATCTCTACATCGCTCGGGGGTGAATGACTCTGAATGGCGAGGCTGCGTCGAACGAGACCCAACTTGTTGCGCGTCGCGGCCAGCGCCGGCTCTTTCGACGCCGCACACGCCATGGACCCCGTCGCGGCCGTCACAGCGCGAAGAGACTCAAGCGTCGAAGCGAGGTCTGCGGTTAGGCTAGATCCTACGCGGGCTTCGAGCGAATCACGCCAGCTCATGATCAACTCGAGTCGGCCGAGCTCGCGGAGCACTGTCGCGCGAGCGGCGCGGGGGGCGTGCGTCAAAACAGACGACGCGAGAGCAATCTGACGGCTTAGCACAGATCGGGCCGCCTTGTGCAGGCCCTCTAGATCGCCGACCTGTTCGAATGATGCTGCGATGTTCATCTCAGCTACGAGCAAGTCGGGGTGGGTCACGGGCATCAGCCTTTCGAGTGCCGCCAGCCCTTCCCTTTGAATCGCCAGTGCGCGTATAGGGTCGCCCACTTGCCGGAGTGTCGCAGCAATGTTGAGCTTCGCTTTGAGCAAATAGGGGTGATCGCTGGGAAGCAGCTGTTCCCACGCCGCTAGCGCTTCTTCCTCGAGCGCCAGCGCCCCCGCGAAGTTGCCCAGGTCCATCCAGATTGACGCGAGGTTCTGCTTCGCAATGAGCACGTCGGGGTGATCTGCGGGCATCTGCAGTGACAGCGCCGCCAGCGCTTCTTCCTGGAGAAATCTCGCGTCCATCGTCTCGCCCAATTGCCGGAGCGTCCCCGCCAAGTTGAGCTTTGCCCTTAGGAGATCGGGATGGTCGCTGGGAAGCAGCTGATTCCAAGCCGCCAGCACTTCTTCCTCGAGCGCCAACGCGCCTGGGAGGTCACCTAGGCTCTTGCGAGTCAATGCTAGATTAATCTTTGCTGTGAGCAGGTCGGCGTGATCCAGGGGCAGCAAGCGCTCCAACGCAGATATCCCCTCCTCCTCAAGTACTAGCGCGCCTTGGTAGTCGCCCAGTTCCCTACGCGAACTGGCCACGTTGAGCCTAGATGCAAGAAGGTCTGGGTGATCTTGCGGCAGCACTTGTTCCCGCGCCGCAAGCACTTCCTCTTCGAGCGCTAACGCGCCCGTGAGGTCCCCTAGGCTCCTGCGCGTTACTGCTAGGTTCTGTTTCACTCTGAGAAGGCTGGGGTGTACTGCGGGCAGCTGGCGTTCGCGCACCGCCAGCACTTCCTCGAAGAGCGCATTAGCGCCAGTCAAGTCGCCAATTCGAGCACGCGTTGCGCCAATATTCAACTTCGCCGCGAGCAGGTCGGAGTGATCTGCGGGCAGCAGCTCCTCGTACCCCGCCAGAACTTCCTCTTCCAGCGCCAGCGCTCCGAAGAGATCGCCTAGGTTCTTGCGCGTTAGTGCAAGGTTTTGCATCGCGGCTAACAAATCGGGGTGGCCATCGGGCAGCCGCCGCTTCCTAGACGCCAGCACTTCCTCGAAGAGCGATCTTGCATCCGCTAAGCTGCCCAGTATCGCCAGCGATATTGCCAAATTCTGTTTCGCGTGGAGAATCCCAGGGTCTTCGGGAGGTAGAATCCGGTCCCGCGCCGCAAGCACCTCCTCCTGGAGCGCGAGCGCGCCTTGCAGATCGCCCAACTCCCTGCGCGTCGCCGCCAGGTTTTCCTTCGCCTCGAGCAGATCGGGATGGTCTGGGGGCAACAGTCGTTCCCTTGCCGCCAGAACTTCTTCCTCGAGCGCCTGCTCTCCGAAGAGGTCGCCCAGTTTCCCGCGCGTCAACGCCACGTTTAGCTTCGCAGTTAGAAGGTCTGGGTGGTTTGCAGCCAGGAGGCGGTCCCGCGCGTCGTGCACGTTCTCGAAGAGCTGAAGGGCGCCAGCGAGGTCGCCCAGCTCGAAGCACGTCACGCCGAGGTTCTGCTTCGCGGTTAGGAGGTCTGGGTGGTCGTGTGGCAGGAGCATCTCGCGTGAGGCATGTATCGCCTCGCGGAATGCGCGCTGGATACGAAGCTCATTGACGACCCCGGCAATTGCATCGACGCGATCGCGGAACGCCCCCGCGTGTTCCTCCGACAGCCCCTCGACCAGCACATCCGGACCCGGTGCAGCGAACTGTCTGAGCTTCCCTCGCGCCGCCTCGATCTCGCCACCTTCTACGAGCGACGAGATCTCGGCAACGACGGGCCAGCGCTCGACGATCCAGTCGGAGTCGCCCGGTACGGACTCGCCACCGTCGGAACGGTCGGGCTCCTGCCGGTTCGTTGCGTGTTCCTCACGCGGCGCTGTGCTCGCGATTTGAATTGCTTCGACGGCGAGGGACTGATCGTCACTCTGGACTGCGCTTTCCGAGGAGTCCATCGCGGCATCGAGCGACGCGTGGGATTCGGGCGTGTCGGCCTTGGTGCCCACTGAAGTAGCGGTAGATGCGCAGCTTGCTGTGAAGACGAGCGTAACTGGCAGGAACGAACGGAGCATGGTGCAAGGACAGTGGGTTAGCGGTGGGCGGTTGAAGGGTAATCCAATCGCTCTGGGCTGTGGTCCACGGTCAGTACACGTGGTGAGCTACTCATGTCTCCTGCGGGGCTCTTGCGCGGGGCTGACGCATTCCGAGCCACTCGAGGCGCCGTGGTGCGAGAGTCACCCTGACGTGATTGGGGAGTGCGCTGAGTCGCCCACGCGCCCGCCGGTGGGGAAGGAGAGCCCACCCAAGACCCGCTCGTCCACACCGCGCAACCATCGATCCGAGCATTCATCACCTGAGGATCCGCATCGTCCTGTCAACGAGTAGGGCCTGGCTCTAGGAGCCGGGCGGACTTGCCCGGCAAGACTCGATTGAGCGTCCGACCGAACTCTTAGCGGGGCTCTGTGCCTTGGATCGATGAGGTCGAATGCACCGAGAAGTCACAGAGACGGAGATTCGCTAGGTCTGATGGATAGGTAGGAAACCCAAGCAGGTGCGCCTGAAGTGCCTTGGTGTCGCCGGCGAAGACGAACCAGCAGCGAGTCCGCCACAAAGGCGGTCGGCGGAAGTCAGCATCTTGGGCATCTGCGGGACCAGGGGCGTCAAAGCGAATCTCGAGCGAGACATTCGCCACCGTAGGACCGACCACAAGCTCTGCGAGCTCCATCAGGAAGGCCTGCGTCATGTAGTCTTCGTTTTCTGGAGCTATGTAATAGGTCATTCCATTGCCACGCAGATTCGCCGCCGACATCCCTTTCACAGACGTCAGAGAAGTCAGCACCTCAACCTGCAAGCTGTCTCCAGGTGTGGCTGACGAGTGAAATTCTTCGGAAGCAGGGACCATAATTGGATCTCTGACAGTGCTTCCTAGGCCTTCAACAAAGCCCGGCTTTACGGACAAATCGACAAGCGGATTGCGCAACACGAGTCGCGGAAGCGCATCGTCTGTCGCAAGAAGCTCCCCATCAGTAACCGGTCCACTCTCTGAGTTGTGTACTTCAGGCAAAACCGCTGCGGACGTTGAGAAGAGGCCGGACGGTCTGTGCCCCAGAACCGACACTGCCAACACGAGGAGCAGGGCCGTCGCCCCGAGGACGAATACCGACGTCCCTACCGGGAATCCACTGAACCTGGCCTGTCCTCGGCCGGGGCGAGATCGTCTGTCGCGACGATTCGCGCCACCAACAGCCTGAGCCGAACGAACGACTCGCCCCACGAATGTGATGAAGAATCCACTGTGCCGGCTCGACGCTTCAGGATCGCTGTGAGTCGACGCCACGCCAAAGCGCGCTCGCCCCCATGCACGTAGGGATCGGATGCGCTCCTCGTTCGACCTGTCGGATCCTCCTTCGCCCGTCGAGCTCGACGCCGACGCCATGACGCGTCCCTCGTCGGTCTCAGCGAGCCGCCGGGCGACCCAGTCCGTCAGCCAGGCCTCGGCGTCCAGCGCTTCGTGGCCGTCCTCAGGCAATTTTCGGTCCTCATGCCCTGACGCCATGGGGGTGAGGGGCCTCCGTCCGCCCTCGATTGCACAGGAAACAACAAATCGCCTCGAAGGCCGCCTCGGTTGAAGCGTCGGGGGCGACCTTCTGTGCTGACTGGACCAGGCGGCCCTTGCGGCGGGTCAGCTGGTAGTCCTGCATCTCGAGCTGCCGTGCGAGCTCCTTCTGGTCCGCTGGGCCCTCTTTCGATGTTCGCCAGCCATTCGCTGCGCAGAGGGCGGTCCACAGGGCGCGATCCTCCGGTGCGAGTGCCGCGGCGAAGTCGGCCAAGGCTCGCAGCTCCTCCAGGAGTTCGGCGACGCGGCCCGCCTGGGGGGCCGACCTGTCCTCCAGCAAAGCCAGGATGCCCAACCCCCGCTCGCCCTCCGCGCCTCCCGAACTGGCAGCGGTCTCGTGTCGGTTGCGCGCGGACGTACGCTTCGCCTCCGACCCTACGAAGTTCCCGAAGCCCCGAATCAGGCCGTACAACAGCGTCTGGTCCTCCTTGACGGGATCCCATCTCGGGAGTTCGCGTCGCCAATCGCCGCTGACGAGGACGATGGTCCCCAGATCAGTCCTCTCCGCGCAGATCTGGTCGCCCCATCGCGTCGGCGGGCTTTCGAGGCGAAGGATGAAGGCCCTCACGGCGTCCTCGACGTCGTACCAGTCGCCTCCACCCTCCACGAAGGCGGTCGGGCGTCGGTGGCGCAGAAAGCCTGCGTTCTCGACGAGCCAAGGCAGTAGGGACTCTGCGGCAGCCCAGAAGGCCGACTCCACGAAGTACGAGTCCTCCCGCCAGCTGCAGCGACAGCCCGGCAGGCCGTCGACGAAGAGCGACGCACGGGAGGGCGGCATGCAGCCTGAGGTTAGCCGGGACAGTGCTCCCTAGGGAGAAGTCGGGGTTCTGGGCCCTCTCATGGCCAGCCTCTCGTCGAGTCGTGGGCCTCGGTAGGGCTGCGGGAGAGGGCTAGTCGAGCTGCTTGTACGGGGCTCGCCGTGCAATTCCAGCGGGGGGCAATGGGCGCCGCCCTGCATCGCGACCCCATTGATCTGCGTGCTCACCACCGGGGCGCGTCCTCCTCGAGAGCTCCTTTGAACAAGTTCTGCCGGACTTCATGCAATCGCGAGTCCGCTCCTCCCCCTTGATGCTGAACGCGAGTTCCAGCGCGCGTTCGAGGTCGCCGACACGGTCGGCGACCAGGAGTACGCAACCACTCCTCGTTCAGTTCAGGCGGATCCTGTTCCGCCACCATTTCAGTCCCACCAAGCAACCCCAGATCCAATGAGAGTACGTCCGCGCTTCCTCCTCCACCTCATCTGAGGCAGCCCCCGTCTTAGGTCCACCGATTATTTGACGGGTTCCGGTGTCGCTCGGGCGCCAGCCCGAGGGGTTTGGGGTTGCGGTTCGGGGTTGCTCTGCAGCTCGCAGCGAGG
>JBQTKE010000429.1:0-17531 GCA_052386435.1 Myxococcaceae bacterium | reverse complement strand
GGAGCTGCTTGGCGACACCGAGATAGATGGGATCCATCACGACGCGTGCGTTGGAGTGGTTGAAAGCGAACGCGTACAGCGCGGCCTGGCGGAGGGGCTTGTCGAGCATGGACAGAGCTTTTACCGCCGCCCATCCCCCTGGCGCAACGAGTCAGAACGTCGCTCGGCCCGGGCCAAATTCGGGCTAAGGTCTTGGTCTTCATTTCACTTTCGAGGTGGCCTGATGGCTCGGTCGTTCCAGCTCGCGTTCGCAACGGGGCTCCTTCTCTCCTGGATGGCTTCAGCAGCGCCGGCAGCATCGGGAGACGAGCACTTCTTCCCCTACCCCATCAAGATCTCGACGCTGAAGAACGGGCTCACGGTGGTCCGCGTAGCGTTCCCCTCCCCTGGGCTCGCGGCGTTCTATTCGGTGGTCCGGGTGGGTTCGCGCAACGAGGTGGAGAAGGGACACACGGGCTTCGCGCACTTCTTTGAGCACGTGATGTTCAAGGGAACGCAGAAACATCCGGAAGGCTCCCGTGAGGCCACCCTCGGCAAGCTGGGCTTCAACGAGAATGCATTCACGTCGGACGACATCACCGTCTATCACCTGCTCGGGCCGGCCTCGGGTTTGGAGCAAGTGATCGCGCTGGAGTCGGACCGCTTCGCGCACCTCACCTACTCAGAACAGACGTTCCAGACGGAAGCGAAGGCGGTGCTGGGCGAGTACCACAAGGCCGCCGCCAACCCGGGTCTGCGCATGGAAGAGGAGCTCCTGCGGACCGCGTTTTCCCAGCACCCGTACCAGCACACGACGCTGGGCTTCTACGACGACATCAAGGCGATGCCATCGCGCTACGAATACAGCCAGAAATTCTTCAAGCGCTGGTACACGCCGGACAACACCACGGTGATTGTGGTGGGCGAGTTCGACGACGCGAAGGTGATGGGGTTGATGGAGAAGCACTACGGCGGTTGGACCGGCACCGTGGCGAAGGTCGACATCCCGGTTGAGCCCTCACAAAAAAGTCAGCGAAAAATTCACGTTGATTGGCCATCGCCCACTCTGGCGAAGGTCGTCTACGGCTGGCACACGCCGGCGGCGCGGCTGGACAGCACGGACGCGGCGGTTGGAATGGTGCTGCAGAAGTACCTGCTCGGTCCGACCAGCAAGCTCTACAAGGAGCTCGTCCTCGACAAGCAGCTCCTCGCGGACTTGGGCTCCTGGCACGCCGACCACCGCGACCCTCACCTCTTCACGATCGTCGCGGAGGTCCGCAATCATAAGGATCTGCCCAAGGTCACCAACATCCTCGACACCTCGATCAAGGCGCTGGTCACCGCGAAGGTGGATGAGAAGAAGGTCGAGGCGATCAAGAGCAACATCCGCTACGGCCTGCTGATGGGACTGGAGACGCCGGACGATGTCGCGGGCGCACTCGCTGGCGCGGTTGGTCTCTACGGAAGCGCGGATGGCTTGGAGAGGTCGTATCAGAACATCGGCAAGGTGCAGCCTAAGCAGCTGGTGGAGTTCGCGAAGCGGTACTTCCCCGCGGCGAACCGGACGATCCTCACGCTCACGTCCAAAGCCCCGAATGGTGGAGGTGCGAAATGAAGCGCTCACTCTGGTTCGCCTTTGCCCTCACCTCTCTGGCTTGCGCGACTACGCCCGCGGCCAAGCCTGAGCCCAGCGACACACCGGAAGCAGTTGAAGCCGCGCCTCCGGCGAAGCCTGTAGACCCGCGCAAAGCGGCACCCACCGAGGCAATTCCGAACCGGCCCTTCAACACGCCTCCGCCCCTGCACACGGTGGTGATGCGCTCCAACGTTCAGCCGGTGGTGAGCTTCCGCTTCGTCTTCCGCAGCGGCTCCATCGACGATCCTGCCGGCAAAGAAGGCCTCACGAATCTCACCGCCACGGTGATGTCCGAAGGCGGCACCCGCGAGCTCTCCTCGTCGCAGATCATCGAAGCGCTCTTCCCCATGTCGGCGGAGCTGTCGATGTCGACGTCAAAGGAGTTCACCGTGCTGGAGGGGCGCGTGCACAAGGACTTCCTCGACGCGTATTTGAAGATCCTCACCGACGTGCTGCTGGAGCCGCGCTTCGACGGCAAAGAGTTCACGCGCCTTCGCTCTGATGCGCTCGACCGCGTGAAGAACGGCGTGCGTAGCGAGAACGACGAGCTGCTGGGGAAATTGGCGCTCGACTCGATTCTCTACGAAGGACATCCCGCAGCGCACTTCACCGGCGGCACCGTGCAAGGGTTGAAGTCAATAACGTTGGAGGACTTGAAGGCCCAAGCGAAGACGGTATTCACGCAGGACCGTCTGGTCGTGGGTCTGGCAGGTCCCGTCGACGCGGCGATCGAGAAGAAGGTGAAGGAACGGCTGAGCGCATTGCCCAAGACCGGCGCGGCGCGCGCGACGTTGCCGCCCGTGCCGGGAATTCACGGTCATGCGGTGCTGGTACAGAAGAACGTGCTCTCCACGGCGATCTCCATGGGATTCGCTTATCCGGTGCGTCGTGGGGACCCTGACTTCTTCGCACTCGCGCTCGCCGCGTCTTATTTGGGCGAGCATCGCCAGTTCAACGGCGTGCTCTTCAATGAGCTTCGCGAAAAGCGCGGCCTCAACTACGGCGACTACGCCTACGCTGAGACGTTCCAGCAGGAAGGTGGCAGCACGCTCGGGCGCACGAATGTGGGGCGCAGCACCTCCGACTTCACGATCTGGATTCGTCCCGTCGAACCCGCGAATGGGCTCTTCGCGGCGAAGGGCGCGGTGTACTTCCTTCACAAGCTGCTCTCGCAGGGAATGCCGGAGGATCGCTTCGAGGTCGCTCGGTCTTTCTTGATTGGGTACACGCGGCTCTGGGAGCAGACGGATCAACGACGCTTGGGTTACGCGATCGATGACGTCTTCTACGGGACCAAGAACTACCTCGAGAGCTACCGTGCGGCGCTGAAGGACATGACGTCGAAGTCGGTCCTCGATGCCGTCCGTCGTCACGTTGCGCCGGACAAGCTCAATTATGCGTTCGTGGCGAAGGATTCGAAGGAGCTCGCGCTGGGGTTGATCAACCAGCCGCCCTCACCCATCAGCTACCCTTCGCCGAAGGATCCGTCGGTGCTGCTGGAGGACGAGAAGATCATTGAACAAGCGCTGGCAATCGAGCCGACCCAGATCCGGTTCATCGACGCGGCCACGTTCATGGAGAAGTAGTGCGGCGGGCGGTGCTCACAGTCCTCACCCTTACGGCGGTAGTGGTCGCCGCCGCCGCCGCGGCGTGGTTCCGTTGGTTCGCTCAAGGCTCCGCCGCGGACCCCGAGCAAGGTACCAAGACAGAATGAGGCGAGACGAGCCAAGCGAAGGCGCAACCCTCTTCTTCACGCTCTACCCGCCTCCGTCACAAGGAGGCTGAGGGCGCTGCAGCGACGTTCAACGGAAGCTCCACTGTGAACACGGAGCCTTTCGCGATCGAGCTCTCCACCGAGACCTGTCCGCCGTGCGCTTGGATAATCTCGCGCGCGATCCAGAGCCCAAGCCCGAAGCCCCCATAGTGGTTGTCTGGGACGGCGCGTTCGAAGCGCTCGAAGATCCGCTCTTGATCCTCCGCGGAAATGCCGATGCCCTGATCGCGCACCCGCAAGACCGCGCGATCGCAGCGCTGGCGCACTTGCACGTGAATGGGGAGCTCGGCGCCGTACTTCGCGGCGTTGGTGAGCAAATTGGAGACGACTATTTCAATCCGAATGCGATCCCAATTCCCAATCACCGGGCCGTTCTCTTCGATCTCCAACGCGTTGGTGAGGACCGCGCCCGCCCGAAGGTTCTCTGCCGCAGTGCGCACCAGCTCCACCAGATCGCACGGCTCCGATTGCAGGATGAGCCCGCCCCCCGCGATCAGCGTGACATCGAGCAGACGTTCGAAAAGGCAGCTCAGTCGCGTCGTGGATCTCTGCACCGTGGAGAGGCGCCTGCGCACCGAATCCGCCTCGCCGCCCTCTTCGATGAGCTGCACCATGCCTTCGATCTGAAGGTGCAGCGCGGTGAGAGGGGTCCTCAGCTCGTGAGCAGCGATTGCCACGAACTGATCGCGAACATCCACCGCCCGCCGCAGCGCCTCCATGGCTTCGCGTTTCTCACGGCGGACCCTGGCCTCGCTCAGCGCGCGCCGAAGGGAGGGTCCCAAGCGCGCCAAGTTCTGCTTCATCACCACATCGCTGGCGCCGTTCTTGAGCAGCTCCACCGCGCGCTCCTCGCCGATCGTCCCCGACGCGACAATGACGGGGATGTCCTCACGGGAGAGCGCGACCTCCAGAGATCGCTGCGCGCTGAGCTGCGGTAGGTTGTAATCGGTGATGACCGCGTCCCAGGGACCGCGCGCCATCGCGTCGAGCATCGCAGGCTCCGTCTCCACGCGCTCGATTCGTGGAGCAAAACCCTCGCGGCGCAGCGCCAAGCTCACCAGCTCGGCGTCGTCTTCGGAGTCCTCCACGAGGAGGAGTCGAAGGGGAGTTGGAGACTCGGCGCTCAAAGGTGTCCCTTCTCGGCTTACCCCTCGAAGCCGGGAAAAATGCAGAGTTGACGATCTCGCATTTGTCCCACCGCCGCAATGACGGCGATGCGCCGCAATGTGTGCGGAGCCCTCTCTGGAGGGGCCTGCCCGACCGCCGCGCAGACCCGCAGCTTCGTCGAACGACACATTCGCGCGTTCCGAACGGCCAGAGTCGGCTTCACCGACGCGCAAACCGTGGTCACCGCAGTCGACGCCGGCGCGTTGTTGTACACCTCCGACTACGCCGTCTGGAGGGTTTTGGCGTCGGCTCGGCTAGCGACTCGCCGGCTCACGCTGCGCTCACGTGTAAGAGCGGCGCGACCGCAACAGCTTGAGCCAACCCACTGGGGTGAGCAACGTGGTCACCGCCTTCGCCGTGGAGATCGGCTGGGGCGGCGGCGGAATCTGGTTCAGCAGCTCGGGCGTGCAGGCGCGGCGGCGGTGAAGCTCAAGCTTGAGGCTTTCTTCTCCTCGCGCCATCGCCCACTGGTGGTTCGCTTCAAACACCGGCTTCAACGCGAAGGACAAGTGCTTGAGCAGTCCCTTCTCCGCGTGGATTCGCCACTCGTAGGTGCTGTGAACGAACTCGCCATTTTGCTCGAGCGTCCAGTTTCCCGTGCCCACGAGGTCTCCGAACGCGCGGATGGTGAAGCCGTGTGGGTGGTGCGCTTCGACAAGCTCAAAGCGCCAGCGCAGCGTGTACGGCAGCCAGCCTTTGGTGAAGAGCTCCACCTGCTTGCCCACCCCGTTCGGTCCGCCCTCGTTGAGGACCTTCACGTCGAGGTACACAGCCGGCCACCACTCCTTCAGCGACTCCGCGTCGCCGAGGATCTCAGTGACCTCCTGACAAGTCCCGCGCAGCTTCCAGTTCGTGAAGAAGACGTATTCGTTCGCGGCCATCGACCGTCTTCATAGTGCGCGCGCTTTCGCCGCGCGAGCGGAAGCAACGAGGTTGGCTTAGGAAGGAATCGCGACAGCGGAGGCGTGCGGCGGCGTCGCGCGACGCTCCGGGAAGACGAACCGACGGAGCAGAAATGCCTGCGGCACCGGGACCACAGTGATGTCCGCGACGAGCTTGGCCAGGACCATGTGCAGACCGAACGAGTCGCAGAGAATCCCGACCGCGTAGGCGTGCATCGAGACCAGCGCGGAGAGGGACATCCCGAACCGCACGGCCTGGGACAGCGCGGCGCCTTCGGCGTCTTTGAAGGTGAACCGGCGGTGGAGACTGAAGGCGATGACGGACCCAACGACCAGGCCCATCGCGGTCGCGGCGGCAGGCAGCAGGTCGAAGGTGTTGCGCGCGGTGAGCATCACGGCGTAGTCGGCGACTGCCCCAACGCTGTTCATGGTGAGACTCTTGACCACCCAGGCGCGGTGACCTGAGAAGTAGGCGCGAAACCAAGTGGACCAGGTTGAGATCGGCGAGCGGAGCACGCTCCCAACCTCTTCACGTCTCGTGCCGCCGCTGGAACAGTGCAGCTACACCAAAACGCCGCAGCGGACGCGGATCTAGGAGAGGGGTGCCTCGCCTCCGGAGGGTGATTGCTGACGCGAGCGGGCTCCACTGGAGCGCGCGCGTCTTCCCCTAGCGACCGGTACTCCTCGGCCGTGTCGAATTAATTCTTGCTTGTCCGCGTTCAGCGGAGCGCGGACGACGCGCGAGGGGCTCAACGACCCACGCAACCGCTGATCAATCCTCGGCCAAACTTGCCATCTGTTCAGGGGCGTTGATGCCCAAGATCCCGAACGCGCTCTGCAGGGTCTGCTTGAGTGCGGCCACCAGCGCCAGACGTCCCTGGGTCTTCTCCGCATCCGCGCTGACGATGGGGTCTGACTTGGTCTGCGTGTAGTAGCTGTGAAATTCGGAGATCAGCTCCTGGCAGAAGTAGAGGACGTGGTGCGGCTCCAGCTTCTCCGCCGCCACGGCCACGACGTCTGGCAATTGGCTGATCTTCTTGAGCATGGCTTTCTCTTCCGGAAGGACGAGCCGCGCCAGCTGGGCATCGCTCAGGGCCGTGGGAACGAACGGGGTCCCCTTCTCTGCCGCTTTGCGCAAGATGCCGGCGCAGCGCGCGTGACCGTACTGGAAGTAATAGACGGGGTTCTCCCGACTCTGCTGCTGGACCAGTTCCAGGTCGAAGTCCATCTGGGAGTCGCGGGTCTTCATTAAAAAGAGGAACCGGCATGCGTCCGCTCCCGCCTCTTCGATGAGATCCGCCAGTTCGAAGACGGTCCCTTTCCGCTTGCTGACTTTCACTTCTTCGCCGTTGCGGGTGATGCGAACGATCTGCACCAACACGAACCGCAGCTTCTTGAGTTCGAGGCCGAGCAGCGCGACACCCGACTCGATCCTGGGCGCGTGACCCGAGTGATCCGCTCCGAGCACATCGACCATAAGGTCGAAGCCTCGGTCGTACTTGTCCTTGTGGTACGCGAGGTCCGCCGTCAGGTACACCGGCGTGCCGTCAGCGCGCAGGATCACCCGGTCCTCGTCGTCTTTCAGAACGTACTTGCCGTTCTCTTGATACGTGGCGGTCTTGAGGAAGAGCCCGCCCTTCTGCCGATCCGTGAACTGCGCGGCCTTGGAGTCTTCACTGCGAACTTTGTCTTTCTGTTCGCGTCGATCTCCCTGCGCGGCCTCGTAGGTCACGCCCCGCTGCTTGTAGACCTCGACGATGTCGCGCACCTTCCCGGCTTTGTGCAGCGAGTCTTCGCTGAAGAAGACGTCGTGCGTGATGCCCGCTTTGGCCAGCGTGGAGCGAATGGCGCTGAGGTTCTCGCGAATGCCGACCTTCATCGCCTCGGGAAGCCACTCGGACTCCGGCTTGCCCAAGTACTTGTCGCCGACTTCGTTTTTCCAGGCTTTGGCGATGTCGATGACGTACGCGGCCGGGTACTCGCCTTCCGCCAGCTCTACCTTCTCGCCGAAGAGCTCCCGGTAACGTTTGTGGACAGTCCGCCCCAGCGTCTCCACCTGCTTGCCGGAGTCGTTGATGTAGAACTCGCGCGTGACGTCGTGACCGACCGCGGTGAGCAGCCGCGCGATCGCGTCGCCCATGAACGAGCCACGCGCATGACCAATGTGCACAGGACCCGTGGGGTTCGCGGAGACGAACTCGACCAGGACCTTCTTGCCGGTGGACTTGGGCTGCTGTCGTCCGAAGTGCTCGCCGGCTTGGAGCACATCCCTGGCCACCTGCTGAAAAACTTTGTCTGCGACCCGGAAGTTCAGAAAGCCCGGGCCCGCCTTCTCCACTTTGACGACCACTTTGTCCGGGTCGACCAGGTTGGCGATGATCGCGTCCGCGAGATCGCCGGGCTTCTTCCCCGCGGCCTTGGAGAGGACCATCGCGATGTTGCAGCTCCAGTCGCCGTGGTCCGCCTGCTTGGGGACCTCCACGCTGTAGGCAGGGAGCGTTTCGAACTGCAGCTCACCCTTCGCCTTCAACGCCGCCAGCGTCTGCTCCACCACTGCTCGAACCTTCTGCCTCATGTGCTTCAGCTCTCCTGTACCTTCTGTTCAAGGGCTTCCTCACACGGAACGTCGCGAAAGGCGAGTCCTGACAGGGCGGGTGGTTTTCTTGCGCTTCGCCGGGGTTGGCGTGTGATGCGCGGCATGTCCATCTCCACCGAACATCCCTCTGGCCCGCCGTCTTGGGACGGCGTTGATCGACGTCAACCTGAATGCCCTTCCGAGCCGCTCTTCGCGCAGCTGCTTTTGGAATCCGAATGGGTTCCTTGTGACGACGTGGAGACGGAAGGCGAAGGCTGGTTCCGAGCGAACGGTCACGCCTTGGATCGGCGCTGCGCTTAAAAGCTAGGACCAAAGCCTCTGCCACGCCTATAACGCGGCTGTTTTCACACAACCCGGGGAGCCTCGATTTTGCGTCGTGCGGGACTGGTTGTAGCGCTCTGGCTGTCACTCGTCTCCGCGACGGCCGCGCACGCCCAAACCAACCCCTTCGCCCGGAACATTGACGTCGTTCCGGTGAAGCCGACCACCAGCTTGGAAGGCGGCATCGCGCTGGACGGTGCGCAGATGAACGCCGCGCACTCGTGGCGAGCCGCGTTGATGTTCGACTTCAACCTGAGCGTGCTGGCGCTGAGGTTGGGCAACGACGAGAAGCTGGGCGATCTGATTCCCTATCGGCTCGATGGCAGGTTGATCGGCAGCTACCAGCTTCACCGCCGCGTCGAGCTGGGTCTCGACCTGCCCTTCACGATGTACCAGGGCGACAACTTTCAGCTGCTAAGGGACCAGGGCTTCCTTGAGAACGGCGTGTCCCGAGCGGGTCTTGGCGATCTCCGCTTCGTTCCCAAGCTGATTCTGTTCGACCCGTCCCAGTTCGGCGTTGGCCTGGCCGCGGTTGGCGAAGTGCGCTTCCCCACCGGCAACGGCGGAAGCTTCATGGGCGAGTCCAGCGTGGTCTTCGCACCGCGCGCGGTGGCGGAGATTGCCATTGGCGACCTGCGCATCCTGGCCAACCTGGGCATGCGGCTGCGTCAGCCAGGGCAGTACCTGAACCTGTTCGTGGGGGATGAGATCACGATGGGTGGCGGCCTTGTGTACCGGCTGCCGAATTTGGGCCGAATCACGAACGTGGATCTCGCCGCGGAAATGCACCTGGCCACGCCGCGCCAGGCCCCTTTCAACTTTTCGCAAGCCGCGTCGCTGAAGACCCCGTGGGAGGCGCTGCTCGGCGTGCGTGGCAAGGTCTACCGGAACTGGGGCGTGGAGCTCGACTTCGGTCGCGGCATCACCGGGCAGACGGGCTACGGACGGGAGGCGTTCCGCGTCCTCTTCGCGATTCGCTACGACTTCGAGCTCGCGGACCGCGACAACGACGGGATTCAAGATTCGGAAGACAAGTGCCCGGATGATCCGGAAGACAAGGACGGCTTCGAAGACGCTGATGGTTGCCCAGACCCAGACAACGACAAGGACACCGTGCCGGACGTGAAGGACGGCTGCCCCGACAAGCCCGGCCCGGTCGAGATGGACGGCTGCCCCGACAGCGATGGCGACGAGGTCCCGGACAACGTCGACGGCTGCCCGGAGATCTTTGGCCCGCCGGAGAACAACGGCTGCCCGATTGAAGGCCCCGCGGTCACGCTCGAGTCCGAGCGCATTCGCGTCCGCGGCAACATCAACTTCGAGATCAACTCCGCGAAGATCAATCCCAACTCGTACAAGTTGCTGGATGACGTCTTCTCCGTCCTTTCCGACAACTCGGAGATTGGGCCGGTCTTGGTCGAGGGCCACACCGACAACACCGGCGGCCGCGCGTACAACCTGGACCTCTCCAAGCGCCGCGCGAAGTCCGTGGTGGACTACTTGGTGAAGAAGGGCGTCGCGGTGAAGAGACTCAAGAGCGACGGCTTCGGGTTCGATCGGCCCGTGGCGCCGAATGACACCCCGCTGGGCCGCGCGAAGAATCGACGCACTGAGTTCCGACTCGTCGACGAGGATCCGCAGACGAAGGAAGGTGCCGCGGAGGCGGACAAGCTGCGCGCTACGGGAGCGTCGGTGCCGGACAAGGCCGCGCCTCCGTCCCCTGCTCCCGCGACAACAAATTCCGCTGCTCCTTCTGGCCCGCCCCCTGCATTTCCTGCAGTCACACCAGCCGCGGCACCGTCAGCTGCTCCGCCCAAAGGGAAGAGCCCAAGCAGGCACCCGACGAAAAAGGCCAAGCCCGCGGTAAAGAAGAAGTAAAGAAGGCGCGTGAAGAAGTTCCTTCTCTGGACGCTCGCCAGTCTTGGCGGCCTCATCCTCTTGTAGAAGAGAGGAGCCGAACAGAATCCCGCTCAAGCGGCGTCGGCGAAAGTCGCGACGCCCGCTCGGCCCGGTGAGCTCTTGGCTCTTTAGCCGGCCGCGAGGAGCGAGCGGAGGTTTTCACCCGAGATACGGAAGAGCATTGCGGGCTGTCTGGCATCGTCTGCGTCCGCGACCAGCAGCAGCTCGTTCGTGCCGAATGAAATCCCTTCGATTTTGGCGCACGGCTCCAGTGCCTCCGCACGAAGCATGTTGCCACTCGACTCCATCACCCCGAGGACTGCGCGTGTGCAGGGGCCATCCTCGTACGTGCTGTCGGAAGCCTCGGCGACCGCGGAGAAAATCAACCTCCCGTCCGGCAGCGCCTGCGCGTCGGTGAAGCCGAGCCCATCGTCGAGACGAACGGGGCGAACCCCACGCACGGCGCTCGCATCGAGAAGCTCGCCCTGACCCAACGCATCCGTCACCTTCCTCAGGTCCAAACGCACCAGCGCATTCTGTCCCAGCTTCCCGTTGCCGCGTTGAACCAAGACCAGCTCATCTCCGAGCACCACGGCTCCTTCAATGTTGAGCTCCGGCAACTTGAGCGCCGAGTAGACCGGGGTGAAATCCACGAGCTCGGTCAGGCCGGGCGTGAACGTCTCTACATGCGACAGCGCCAACAGCACTCCACGTGCGCGACGTGCGGTCGAACCGGAGCCGAGCGCCAACAACGCGCCATCGTCGTAGCCAACAAAGGGCGGCAAGCGCACCAGCACTTCGAAGTCCGGCTTGGCCGCCTTGCGCGCGCTGTGCTCTTCCGGCAACCGCCCCGGAAGCATCCGACAGACCTTTCCAGGCAGCCGTGGATCCCGAGGGAAGAGGCCCAAGTGGAGGTCGTCATCCGCGACGACGCAGAGGAGCTCGCCCAGCACCACCAGTCCGCTCGCCGCGGCCAGATGCGGAGGCGCGTCCGGAAGTTTGTCGCTGAAGGTTAGGGTACGCAGGGCTTCTAGCTGCATCAGCAAAACTCCTCAGGGCGAGAGGACCTTCTCCAACTTGCCGCGCAGCTGACTCTCTGAGAGCTGCCCACGTGCGCCGTCCACGACCGTGCCGTTGCGATCAATCAGGTAGAGCGTTGGCAGCGCCTCGACATGGTAGGCGCGCGCCATGTCTCCACGTGCGAACACAACGGTGTGCTCGCCCAGCGGCGGGAGCATCCGGCTGATGAAGAGACGAACCATGCGTTCGGCGGACTCGGGCTCATCGCGACTGGCAGCGACCAGCACGACGCCCTGAGACTCCAGCTCCTTCGCGACTTTCACCAAGTAGGGCATCTCTTCGCGACACGGCGGACACCACGTCGCCCAAAAGTCGAGCAGCACGACCTTCCCGCGCAACTCGGAGAGCGACAAAGTTCCGCCGCCCAACTTTTGCGCCGTGAAATCCGGCGCCGGTTTGTCGTTGAGGAGCGATCCCTTGCGGCCTTCGTAGACGCCCGTCGCAAGAATGCCGAAGACAAGCAACCCGGTGAGGATGCGCGACACCCACGGCGATTTTGAACCCTCGCTCACGCGCTTCTCCACCACCGGATCGACCGTTCCATTCGCTGGAGCATCCACCGCACGATTGCCTTCCCTCTTGGACGACGCGCCAGCCACTCAACCAACGCAGGTCCGCGGCGATAGTACGAGCGAACCAGAGCGCTGCCGAGTGGGTACCTCCGCAGCACCTCATCACGGAACCAGCGCAACGTCTCCAACTCACGCGCGTTCTCTCCAAACGCCACGCTGGCCACGAAGCACGGCCCCGCTCGCTTCACCCAGAGCAAGCGGCTGCTGGTCAGGTTCACCACGCCGTGCAGCTCTCGATCTTCGGTGTACAGAAACGCCAGCAGATCCCGCCGAGCCACGGAGAGGACGGCGCCGCTCGCCTCGTCGAACTCCACCTTGCTGCGTTGTCCGGTCAGCTCTTCCACCCGGAACACGTGGTGCTTCGCTCGGCCTGAGAGCTCGTTCACGACCAGCTCTATCGCTTCAGCGAAGTAGGCGACGAAAGGGCGCTTGCAGGTGGCACAGAAGAAGCGGTGCGTGGCGTGCCTCGGCGAAAACGCGAAACCCGCGGTCACCTGGCAACCTGCGTGCGGACAAGCGAGCTTCACTGTCACCGAAGGCTCATCGCGCGCGTCGTAGCGGGAGAGTCCGCTGGCTCGGTCGTAGACAGGCGGTGGCGACTCGTCGCTTCGCCGCCAAACACGAGCTGCGGCCGTCGCGTCTCGCTGCAGCTCCAACGCGTTTCGCCACGCCGTCTCACCTGCCTCGATCTTCCCCGCGGCGATCTGACAGAGCAGGCTCACGTATGCCTTGAGCGCTTCCACCAAGGGACCCAAGGACGGTGCTTCGCGTTGCAACCGAAAAGCCCTCCCCAGCAGCTCCTCTCCCTGCGGAACCAGCGCTTCAGCCCGTTCGCGCAAGGGATCTTCGACGCGGTGGTAGACCGGCGGCTCGGGGATCCGTTCGAAGAACGCGACGATTTCCGCCCTCAATTTTTCGGCCGCCACATCCCAAGGAACCTCAAGCTTGGCGAGTGTTTGCGCTCGGGCGTCGGCAGCCGCGAACACTTCTTCTGGACGCTTCAGCACGGGCGACTCCCGTCCGAAAAATGGCTGAGCCGGCGCAAGGGCTGTACGAAGGGGAAGGAGGCCGCCATGTTCAGGACTTTGAAGTTCCTCGTGTGGACCGCTTGCGCGGTCGGCTTTGGACTCTACCTCTCGACCTTCCAATTCGACGGAAAGTCCACGGCGTCGCACGCGGGTCGGATTTGGAAACAACAGACCAGTCCTTCCACGTGGCGGGTCTGGAAAAGCAAGCTGGGCGACTTTTGGAACGAAGCGGAAGAGGTCATTCCCGCCGCCACGCCCAAACCGAAAGAGCACCACTCCAACGAAGACCGAAACGCCGTTGACAAGCTGATCGCCACCCACGGGAGCAGCCAGAAGGGGTAGAAGCTTAAGGCCCATGGAGGCCACCCCGGTGGAGCGTCGACAGAAGTTGGTTCTGGGCACGGTGATGGTGCTCATCCTCGCCTTCGCGCTGATCCTGGTGCAGAGCCAGTTCGACAAGGGAGACGACCGGCGCGCGCGTGAATTGCTGGCGTCGCGAGCGCCCAATTCCCAGTGGTGGGTTGGACGGGAGCTGGTCGAGCGCGCTGACGGAGGCGCCCCCAGCTGTGAATCGCAGATGGTCTCCAGCTGTCAGGGCATCCTCCAGCTGACGTGCAACGCCGGAGAGCCCCCGCCTTACGTCTTCTCCGTCGATCTTGTCCGGTCGACAGTGACCCCGGCCGACCCGCGTACGAAAGAGCTGATGGAGGCGATCACAGCCAAGGACGCCGCCCTGCGCGCGGATGCCGGAACCCCCTAATCGAAGGTGCTGACCCGGCTTGCAGTGGGCGGTGCTGTCCGCTATGTAGGGCGCCTTTTTTCAAGCACCTTTTCAAGCTACGTCGAGGAGGCCCCAGTGGCCGAAGCAGCGAAGCAGAACACCAACAAGCACAAAAAGTGGCCGCGCCTGGCGAAGGGCAACGGGAAGAAGACCTGCACCGTCCCCAACTGCAAGCGTCCGTACCGGGCGAAGAGCTACTGCTTCTTCCACTACAAGAAGTGGCGCCAGGGCGAGCTGCCGCACTCCCGTTACCGCCTCTGCTCCAAGGCCGAGTGCCGCAAGAAGGTCCTCAAGTCCGGTCTCTGCGAGACCCACTTCAACGAGCTGCGTGGCACCCCGGCTGAAGCAAAGCCGGCCGCCTAAGTCGTTCGTTCGCTGTCCGAAACGCATTCTCGAGCCTGACGTCCGCCGCGCCGATCGCGCCGTCAGGCTCTTGGTGTTTCTTACGGGCGTGCCAGCTTCTTAAAGGCGGCCACCCAGAGCTCCGCTTCTCGCTGGGTCAACCGTCCTTTGATCAGTGAGCGGGACATTTCCGTGAGCACGTGATCCGGCGCTTGAGGGTTCAGGAACCCTTTGGCGAGGAGCACCTCCCGCATCTTCTCTTCCAAGACCTGCACGAGCTGGAGCGGAGCAGCGGGAGGCTGGTCTGTGAGCGTCGGCGTGCTCACACGCGAGCAGAGGTAGAAGAGCACCGCCGCGGATTGCGCGAGATTCATCGAGGGCTGTTCCAGCGTGGTGGGGATCACCAACACCTCGTGACAGCGCTGCAGCTCATCGTCGGAAAGGCCGCGCTTTTCACCGCCGAACACCAGCGCCACCTTCCCTTCGGGCGCACGGTCCGAGAGAGAGTCGATGGCGACCACCGGCGCACAGGTTACTCGGCCCTTCACTTCCGTCCGGGAGGTGGTGCCGCACGCAAAGGTGCAGTCTTCCAGCGCTTCGTCGAGAGATCTGCAGACCTTCATCCCGTCAAGTATGCGCGCCCCTTTTATCGCCAGCTTGTCCGCGTCGCGCAGCGCGTAAGTGAGCGGATCCGATAGACGAAGCTCCGGAAGCCCAAAATTCGCCATCAGCCGCGCTATGGCGCCCAGATTGTCGGCGGAGCGGATCTGATGGCACACCACGACAAGCCGGTCTCTTAACAACGGCATACGCCCGGACATTAGCTGGCCGAGGGAGCGTGGGATCGGTATATTGAGCCGCGAAATGCGTCGCCCCCTCCTCGCTGTTTCCGCGCTCCTTTCCGTGGTCCTTACGGCCTGTGGCGGTGCTGGCAGCTTCGCACCGAAATCATCGACCAGCCTCAGCGCGCGCCAAGCTTTGGCGGGGACCGCTGAAGCGCTGGAGTTCGAAGCGGTGGGCACCCGGTTGGAGCTGTATCGGGAGCTCGCTCGAACCTCCGTGATCGAGAGCGGCCGCGCTGCTCCTGAGACCGCCCTCTTCCCTCTAATCGAAGGCCAACGCCGCATCGCTGCGCCAGGCTTCGAACCTTCCGCGGATCTTCTGCAGGCGCCGGATGCCGGCCTTCCCTTCCAGCTCGCCTTCGGTACACGGGGTGGTGAGCGCTGGCCGGAAGATCGTCGCGAGAGCTTGCAGGGACTGTCTGAACGCGAGGCCGCGGAGTTGATCGCCCGGTCGCTGCTGGCGCTCTGGAGCGTGAACCCTGGGAACACCGTTCAGGTGGACCGCGCGTCGGGTGCTCCGTACGCAGTGGCGTACGTGGACGGCATCCTCCGTGTGAATCCCGCGTTCCTGTACCTGGTCGCTGCGCCGCCGGTGCTCGCCACCGCGCCCGTCGCGCCCTAACCGCGCCCTCCGCGATACACCCAACGCTTCCCCGCTTCTCCCCGCGCTCCGAAGCGATAGATTGCGCGCTCCTTTTTCCCGAGGCGCGCGTGGATACGTCCCTTCTGCTCAAGCAACTGCCCTTCACGTTAAAGGAGACGTCGTTTCCAGAGCTGGGCGAGAAGTACCAAGGGAAAGTTCGAGACACGTACCGGCAGGGCGATCGGCTCACGCTGATCACCACGGACAGGCTCTCCGCTTTCGATCGCGTGCTCACGACGATTCCGTTCAAGGGCGAGATCCTGAACCGGCTGGCGACGTTCTGGTTTGAGAAGACAAAGCACGTGGCGACCAACCATGTGATCGACGTCCCGGATCCCAGCGTGGTGGTGGGTCGACGCTGCGAACCCTTGCCCATTGAGTTCGTCGTGCGCGGCTACATCACCGGCAGCCTCTGGCGGGACTACCAGAAGGGAACGCACACCGCTTACGGGCTCCCCTTCCCCACGGGCCTCGAGAAGGATCAGAAGTTCGACAGGCCGCTGATCACGCCGTCGACAAAAGCGGCACTCGGTGCGCACGACGAGCCGATTTCCGAGGCAGAGATCAGTTCGCGCGGCTTGGTCAGCAAACGCGATTGGGATCGCGCGAAGGAGCTGGCGTTGGGGCTCTTCGCCGAAGGCGTGAAGTGGTGCGCGACGCGCGGACTTATCCTGGTCGACACCAAGTACGAGTTCGGAAAGTCAGGGGATGAGATCGTCCTCGTCGACGAGATCCACACTCCGGACTCCAGCCGCTTCTGGATGGCGGATGAGTACGCGGCGCGCTTCGAGCGAGGCGACGAGCAGAAGATGCTCGACAAGGAGAACATCCGGCAGTGGCTGATCAAGGAGCGCAACTTCCAGGGCCACGGCGAACCCCCGGTCATTCCCGACGATGTGCGTGTGGATCTCGCGCGCATCTACGCGTCGGCGTTCGAGCAAATCACTGGGCAGACGCTGAGGCTCAACGTCGGTGATGTCCGCGCCCGCATCGAACGGAGCCTGCGCGCCAACAGATATCTCTGACTGCTCGCTCGCGCGATTCCAGTCGTTGACTGAACGTATACTTAGTCCTTTAGTCCTCTGGAACGCTCCACAGCTCCTGAAGGGGAATCTCCAGTCCAGCGAATGACGGCGGACGGAACACCTCGGCGCCCTCGAGGCTCTCAGAAATGACGAAATGCCCGTCTGGCCCTAGCGTCAACCGCTCCAACGTGTCCTCTGTGGCATCGAAAAGCCAGTACTCCGGGACCCCGATCTTCGCGTACCATTGAAGCTTCCGAACGCTGTCCTGGCGACGGGATCCAGGGGAAATGACCTCCACCACGAGATCCGGAGCACCCTCCTGCATCCCTTGCTCGCCCGCGAAGGCCCCACGTCCTCTGCGAATGAAGAGCAGATCGGGCATGACGGCATGTTTGTCATCGATCCTCAGCTTGTAGCCAGAGCCAAGGACTGTCCCCGCATTCCGACTGCGGACCCAACCTGTGAGAAAGAAGATCAAAGTCGCGACGATCCATTCGTGCTTTTTGGTCGGCACTTCTCCCTCGACAAGGACTCCAGCCACGAGCTCGCGACCATCATCCTCGTCAAGCTCGAGGAAGGTTCGCCAGGTCACGTCACCTTCTACATGGGGCGCTGTACCGCTCATGTCCTAAACATACCCCCCCCCCGCGACGGGAGGAAGCGGCTGCGCTTAGGTTCCAATGTTCGAGGGACTGCCGGGGCAAAACAAGACCCTCGGCTCCTGGTACTGAGTTTTCGTGGCTGTACTTCCGCGACCTGCTACTTCGCACGCCTACGCATCGCCGGTGTGGTTACCCGCCACCGTCGCAAGGCTTGCTTCCGGTTCGCCGGGCTCGGCTTTGACCGGTCGGGTTTCGACCCCGAGGGACGACTTACCGATTTTCAGGGCGCTACCTCATCCGGTTTGAAGCACCTGAATGAATTTGCCCGTTAGCCCTTGAAGA
>JBQTKE010000428.1:0-3858 GCA_052386435.1 Myxococcaceae bacterium | reverse complement strand
GGGCAGCGCGTCGTCGTCGTCGGTGACGATGAACAGGTCAGTCCGAGCGCCATTGGCGAAGGCGCGCTGGACGTGCGGGAGCTGCAGCGCGAGTGGTTGGATGGATTCCCGGATCAAGACCTCTTCGACGGGCGCGCGTCCGCGTATGAGATCGCGCGTCGCTCTTTCCCGGGCGGATTGATCCGACTCACCGAGCACTTCCGCTGCGTGCCCGACATCATCCGGTTCTCCAACGCGCTCTGTTACGACGGCGAGATCAAACCGCTGCGCGAAGCCGCGTCGGGTCATGTCTTCCCTGCTGTCGTCGCGCACCAGGTGCTCGGCGGAGAGCGCGGCGCGGGATCCAAGGTGAACCGAGTTGAAGCGCTCGAGGTCGCCTCGCTGGTCGTCGCGGTAACCGAGGAGCCCGCGTACAAGGGGCTCGAGTTGGGCGTGATCAGCCTCCTCGGTGGCGAACAGGCCAAGGAGATCGACTCACTCCTCCAGCGCTTCTTGGATCCCGCGACGTACCACGCGCGGCGCCTCGTCTGCGGCACCGCGCCGCATTTCCAAGGCGACGAGCGCGATGTGATGTTCGTATCGCTGGTCGACTCCGGCGCGGACAAGGGCCCGCTGCGCTTGGTGGAGCGCGACGATTTGAAGAAGCGCTACAACGTCGCGGTCAGCCGCGCGCGGGATCAACTCTGGGTCGTGCACTCGCTCAACCCGGACAAGGATCTCAAAGCGGATGACCTGCGCCGCAAGCTGATCGAGCACGCCATCAACCCGCTCAACACCCCGCATGAGGAAACGGCCGCCACTTCGTCCGCGCTCGCCGAAGAGATTCGCAGACGCCTCACCGAGTCCGGATATTTCGTAGAGTCGGATCTCGACGTGGGGGCGTACCATGTTCACCTCGTCGTCACCGGAGCGAGTGGACGCGTCGCGATCCAGTGCGCCGGAGAGCAGAGGTCACTCACAGATCTCGACAGCGAGCTTTCGCAAGAAGCCGTGCTGGCTCGGTTGGGTTGGAGCTTCATCCGCCTGCCGGGAAGCTCGTATTACCGGGACCCCGACGGAGAGCTGCTCCGCTTGATGCAGCGGCTAGAGGAGCGCGGCATCAAGGCCGGCAGCGCGGGAGATGCTCCACTGCGCTCAGTCGTTCGCGACGAAGGACTCGTGCGGCGCTTACTCGAACGCGCCACCGAGATCCGCAACATCTGGACTAAAAACGCCGGAGGCTTCGACGCCCTCTTCGCCGCCAAGCGCGTGAGCAAGGCCGCCCGCGCCAAGGCCGCGCTCAATGCACAGCGAACGGAGCCGCATCTTATTGAGGCCGACACCGAGCGGAACCTGATCACCGAAGCGAGCTGAGAGGATTCGCCCATCCAGCTCGTGCGCCGGACCTCCACGCGTTTGCTCAGCCAATGGCGTCGAGGAGACCGCGCACATCCGTGGCCCGAACTCGAAGTTCCTTCGACAGGCTAAACGCACGGGTCGTCCTGCAAGCGACGAAACCTTGCACGACGCTGTCATCGCCGTAGAACCGCGACAGCGCCTGAAACCCCTTTAAGGACGAAGTGTTTGGCACTTCGCTCAGCTTGGCCTCGATGGCGATAAATCGCGCCCCACGTTCAATGAGCACATCCACCTCGTCGCCGTTCTGAGTTCTCCAGAACCAGAGCGGCGGGCTCTCGCCTCTGGCATGGAAGTGACGAACCAGCTGGCCTACCACATGGGACTCCCACAACGCACCAGCGAGCGGCGACCGGGTCAGCTCGTCCCAGGAGCGCAAGCCCAGGAAGTGCGAAAGAAGCCCGGTGTCCAAGAAGTACAACTTAGGGGACTTGATCAGTCGCTTGCCAAGACTGCGGTGATACGGCTCCAAGAGAAAGATTTGGCCGGAAGCTTGGAGGACGGAGATCCACGACTTGGCTGTGTTCGGCGCGACGCCGACATCTCGGGCGAGCTCCGAATACGAGAGGAGTTGACCGCTCCTGAGAGCAGCAGCGCGAAGAAACCGATCGAAGTCCCTCAGCTCCCCGACATTCCGAAGATTGCGAACGTCACGTTCGAGGTACGACGCGACGTACGACGCGTACCAGAGTGGAAAGTCAGCGAACCCGTCCGCGTAGAGCTCGGGATACCCACCTCGGACAAGGTAGCTTCGCTCCTCCCCCTTCGGGAGAGCGCTCGAGACCTCTCCCCAACCCAGGGAGTGCATCCGCAGAATCGCGCACCTTCCCGCCAGGCTTTCGGTAATCCCCGACATCAAAGTGAACGTGTGCGATCCCGTTAGAAGGAAGCGGCCCGCGCGGCGTCGCTCGTCAATGCGAGCCTTGAGGTGTCGAAAAAGTGAGGGGACGTACTGAACTTCGTCGAGGATCACCGGCTCCTTCAACCCATCAAGGAGTTGGTCAGGCGATTCCTCGGCTTGGCGAGCCACCGCAGGGTGGTCGAAAGTCACGTAGGCGGCGTCCGGATAGAGGTGCCTGAGCAACGACGTCTTGCCAACCTGACGAGGGCCGGTCAGCAGCACGGCGGGAAAATGCCGCGACGCGCGGGTCACTGTCGCAGCAAAATCCCTGGCTATCCACATTCGGGGAATCTGCAGTCCGATTGCATAAATGTCAAAGGGGCTGTTTGGGCACGCTCCTGGAAGTTGCGATTCGGAATCAGAAGCTCAGACTTGCCCCCAATCCAATGCCTCCGCCTTGCGGGATCGACGGGGCAATCACCAGGCTGTCCTTCCACTCGTGAACCTTCCCGTCCTCGCCGTTCTGGAAGCGGGTGCTGCGGTGGTGCACGACCCAGCGGCCGACGCAATACCCGAGCGCCGCGCCGAACAGCACGTCGGACGCGTAGTGGTAGTTGTCCGAGATGATGGTGGCGGAGAAGACGAACGCGACAGTCGCGAGCGCCACGTTGAGCACGGGGTTGGGCCAGTAATTCATCAGCGTGCTGAACAGCGCGACCATTGTCGCGACGTGGCCGGAGGGGGTGCCTGAGGGGAAGTATTTGAAGAACGCGGCGGGGCCTCCGTAGTGGCCCTGCCCTGTTCCATCGTTCGGACCTTGGCGACCGGAGAGGAGCTTCAGGCCCAAGTGGAGAATCTGCGTGGTCGCGAAAGCTTCCAGCATCAACGCCGCGGTCTCGATGTAGCGCGCTTCCTCTGCGGCCAGGCCGTAGACGAGGACGCCTGCGGTCATGCCCCAGATGGAGGACCAGATCAGAAAGTCTCCGTACGGCGACCAGATGACCGGGTGATCCACTCCATCCAGGTAGTGCGCAAACGTGTTTTGGATCCGCACGTCGATCGACGGGCCGCGGACAGATACGGAGAGGGCGGCGGTGAGCGCGAGCACCGAGCCGGCGGCGATGAAGTCTCCACCGGTCCAGCTGGGAATGCCGGACGGAATCGACACCACGTTCATCAACGTGCGCAACACGAACCCACCCAGGACACCGAAGCGCGGGTAGCGGTACTCGTCGGAGAGAAAGACACCGCGCACTTTTTGGGACTCGGGTCTTGTGGGCGTCCCCGCGGAGAACGTCGACTCTTCGGGCTTCGTCGCAGGTGCGGACTCGATGGTCGGCGCGTCGGCGGGCGGCAGCATTTCTTGCGCGCTCGCGTTTGCACCGCACAGGACGGTGAACAGCAACATCCAAGTCTGAATTTTCATAGACGGCCTCTGGTACCGAAATCGTCGTCAGACAAATAGCTGAGCGTCAGCCTCAAGCTCCCTGCGAAATACCGCTGCTGTTCAGCTAGCCCGAAACCTGACAAGCGCGCGGAGAGCGGCGCTTCCAACCCCAGCGCCAATCGCTTGGTCATTCGGAAGCGCGCGGAGGTCGTGAGGTAGGTGATCCATTCGTAGC
>JBQTKE010000427.1:0-2868 GCA_052386435.1 Myxococcaceae bacterium | reverse complement strand
CCAATATCCGTCGGTCCGACCGCTCAGCTCCAGGACGACGCCGTCTGAGCCGCAGACAGGCTCAAGCTCTGCTGTCGCGAAGCGAAACACCTCCTCAAGACAGGTCGGTCGCGGCCGACAGGGGATCCCCAGGGCTTGGGTCGCCCGCGAGAAGTCCATGAGGTCGCGAACCATCCGCGTCACTCGATCCACGCAGTCCCCCACTTGCTGCAGCGACGCGCCCCACACGTCCGCCGTGGAGGGATCCGCGAGCATTCGCTGTATTCGGAAGCGAATCGCAAGAACGGGGTTGGAGAGCTCGTGCGCGAGCACGCTCATCATCCGCTCGCGCTGCGCCAGCTCGATCTCGCGCTCCCGCTCCAGTTGCTTGCGTTCGGTGATGTCGCGCGACATTCCAAAAATCCCGACCACCGCACCAGCCTCGTCGCGAAGGACGCCCCTGGACGAGAGCCAGATGCGCCCGCGCTCACCGTCGTCGTGATCCTCGTAGACCAGCGTCTTCCCCGACGCGAGCACCGCGCTGTCACGGGCGACGAAGGCGGCCGCCAGGTGCACGTCAAACAATTGCCAGTCTGTTTTGCCGAGGACCGCTTCTCGTGTCAGGTCGAACGCGCTCGCCCCCGCGGTATTGATAAATGTGTATCGCCCCCGCAGATCCTTGGCGAACACCGCGTCCGTCGTGGTCTCCAAGATCGACGCGAAGAGCGCGTTCTGGTAGCGGAGTCGGCGCAGCTCTCGGCGTCCAAGAGAGGAGGATTTCAGAGCAACGGGGTCGTACTCGCGGGGAACCGACATGGCGCGCGACTCAACCCGAGCTTCACTTTCAGTACTATTGGCTGAAAGTCGTTTTCGCCTTGACTGAACTTATGTTCAGCAACAGACTGGGAGGGTGCGAAACCGCCGCGTCACCAATCCGCCCAACCCGTGGGCTACGTCCCAGGTCGAGTACCTCGAGGAAAGTCCTCGCGCGGAGCTGGAAGTTTTCGAGGACGCCACTCGGCAGATTCTTTCCCGCAACGAAAGTCCAGACGTGGGGTTCAACTTCTCCATCAACCCGTACCGTGGGTGTACTCACGCTTGCGCGTACTGCTATGCCCGTCCCTCGCACGAGTACCTGAGTTTGGGCGCTGGCACGGACTTCGACACCAAGATCCACGTGAAGCTGAAGGCCGCGGAGCTGTTGCGCGAAGCGTTCGACAAACCTTCTTGGAAAGGCGACCTGCTCGTCTTCAGCGGCGTCACCGACTGTTATCAACCGCTGGAGGCGTCGCTCCAGCTGACGCGAGGTTGTCTGCGGGTCTGCGCTGAATACAAAAATCCGGTTGGAATTATCACCAAGGCACCGCTCATCGAACGCGACTTGGATGTGCTGCAGACCCTCGCGCGGGACGCGGACGTTCAGGTGTCGGTCAGCATTCCGTTCTGGAACCAAGACCATGCCCGCGCTGTCGAGCCGTACGTCTCCACGCCGAAGCGACGCCTGCAGACGATTGAGACGTTGGCGAAAGCGGGCATCCCGGTGGGCGTCAATGTCGCGCCGGTCATCCCCGGCCTGAACGACGAAGACCTGGTGGAGATCCTCAACGCCGCGAAGGACGCAGGGGCGTCACGCGCGGGCTTCGTGTTGTTGCGACTGCCGGGCTCCGTGCGTGACGTCTTCGAACAACGGATTCGCGAGACCCTTCCGCTGCGCGCGGAGCGCATTCTGCACCGCATCAGAGAAACGCGCGCGGGCGCGCTCTACGACTCACGCTTTGGAGTTCGCGGGCGAGGCGAAGGTGTTTACGCGGAGACGCTACAGACCCTTTTTCACAACACCGTGAGACGACTTGGACTGCAGTCGGGGTTCGGCGATGAGGCGGTGACGCTTCGAACTTTCACGCGTCCAACCAAACCCTCCCCGCAGCTGAGCTTGTTCTGACCTCGCAACGCTGGCAGAACGGCTGGTCATGGCAGAACCCTTGATGACCCAGACCTGTGGTTTCGAACTCGACCCCCGCGGCTTCATCCGAGCCGCCTTGGTGATGGACGCGGAGATCGAGCTCGCGCACGCGAAGGAAAATGTGGCCGCGCTCGCGCAGCTCTCCAACGGTCGCCGCATGCCCGTGCTGGTGGACTCGCGGGGAATTCGGTCCGAGACGCGCGACGCGCGCGAGCATCTGGTCAGTGAAGAAGCGGAGAAGGTCACTGCCGCGGTGGCGCTGCTGGTCGGCTCACCGGTAAGCCGGATGCTGGGGAGCTTCTTCCTCCAGCAGCACCTCAACGAGCGCATACCCACCCGAATGTTCACGGATGAGGTTCAGGCGCTGGCGTGGCTTCTGACGTTTGCGGAAGCAGATCAAACAAAAGCCCAGCCGACAGGGTGATCATCCCCGCCGCCGGCGCCAACAGCGGCATCTGATACGTCAGCTGCACCCCGGGTCTGATTTTTCCACGCGCTACCCACCCCACCAGCAGCAGCAACTCCGTGCCCGCGGTCAGTCGACGAGCACCCTTGTCGGGGCTCAGGTTGTCGAACGTCAGCCGCTCCACCACGCCCGCGCCTCCCACCCACTCGAAGCCTTCCGTCTGGTGTCCGTAGAGAAGCGGCACCACCACCGTCAGCTCCGCCACACCCGCGACCGTCCCGGGAAACTCCTGCGCTTGGTACCCCAGCCCTGGCGCGAAGGAGAGGACCTGGACCCGGTCCTCGGAGAGCGTGCGTTTGACGAGCTCCTTCTTCCCGTCGACGTAGAGCCCCAGCCGATAAGAAGGCGAAACGCCCTTTACGCCAGAACCGAGGAACGAAACGCCCAGATCAAAGCCATCACTCACCGCGTAGCGCGCGTTGAGCCGAAGCTCGGGGAGCACCGTGCCCTCGGGCTTTGG
>JBQTKE010000426.1:0-5774 GCA_052386435.1 Myxococcaceae bacterium | reverse complement strand
GTTCGTGTGGAACGGGAGAGAGAGCGTTCAGGTGCAGTGACGTGACGGCCGAAGAGATCCGCAAGCTGCTGGGCCGCCCGGAGCTGGCGCGGATGTTCGCCGCGGTTCGACACGCTTTCGAAACCCGCGGCACGGACGGAGCGCGGTCCGCGTTGCTGAGCGGACTGTCCACCAAGGAGAAGCGCGCCATCGCGGACCTTCACGGCTGGCGCGAGGTTCCCTCGGCGGATCGGTTGACGCTCTCGTTCGTGAAGTTGGACCTGGCCTTGCGCAGCAGCATCGTGGGTCTGGGATTGTTGGACACGGTGGTGGCGCTGGGCGGCTCGCTGAAGGATCGCCGCGCTGCCCGGGCGGAGGAGCTCTCTGCGCGTGAAGAGATGTGGCGGAGCGTGCGGGCCGAGGTCTCCGCGCGACCAGAGCTGGTGAACTGGATCGACGAGCTCCGCGCCCGAGGGCATCTGACTCGAAGTGCGGCGTTGGCGGACCTTCCTGAGTCGGTCTTGCTGGCGCGCGCCTTGTCCGTGATGGCTCGACTGCCGGCCTCCGGCGTCCCGCTGGCAGTGCTGGCCACTGAGCTGTTCGGAGATGCGCACGCGTTGGATACGGGAACCTCGCTCGCGGCGTTGGTGCTGCGGGGCGCCGCAGCGCTCGTCCGCTGGAATGCGTCACCGGCGAGCGCAGCTGAGCGTCGGAACCTCTGGGCCGAGGTGGGCGTCGCATGCGACCCGCTCTCGAGCGATGTGCTCACGCTGGGATTGTGGCCGGTCGGTGAGGGGCTGCTGGCGCGTCATCTGCGCGAATGCTCTTCGGAGGGTGAGCCACGACGGGTCACGCTCCGCGAGCTGATGAAGGCGTCGGTTGACCAACCTCCGGGCAGTGAGTTGTTCGTCTGCGAGAACCCGACGGTCGTCGCCGCGGCCGCGGACAGGTTGGGATCGCGGTGCGCCCCTTTGGTTTGCCTGGAGGGTGTCCCTTCCACGGCGGGTCTGCGGCTGCTCTTAAGCGCGGACAAGGCGGGAGCGCGCATCCGCTTTCGAGCGGACTTCGACTGGGCAGGTCTGCGCATCTGCAATCTGGTTCGTACGCAGCTGACGAGTGCCATTCCCTGGAGGATGAACGCCGCGGACTACGAGCAGGCTGTTCAACAGCGAGACGTGCTGCTGGAGCTCATCGGCGCGCCCGTCGCCGCAAGCTGGGATGACGGCCTGCACCCCGCCCTGCTTCAGAGGGGCGTCGGTGTTCCGGAGGAAAGCTTGCTCTCGTCACTGTTGGAGGACTTGGACACGAGGGTCAGTCCGTCCTGAAGCCACGTTGTGACTACGGGGTCAGCGTTGCGGTGAGTGTTTCCGCGAAGAAGCGCGGGTTGGAACTGTCGAATGGCTTGACCAGGCTGGTCGCGGTATCCGACTGCGCGATGATGCGCAGGTAATAGGTCTTCCCCAATTGCAGAACGCCCGGCGGGAGAGTGATTTGGGTCGTGTTGGTGACCAGCGTATTCACGAAGACAGAGGTGGTTCTTCCGTCCGCGTTCCGCAGCTCGTTCACCAGAATGAAGTACAGGGTGGGCATGCCGACCGCAGGGGGATCCCAGGCCAACGAGGGATCGATTCCCGTCCCGGTGAGGGGCGCGGACAAGCTTGTATTGTTGAGCCGTACGTTTCGGACCGGCGTCATCTTCGCGCGCAGCGGCCCCGCGCTGGAGGCGGCCACGGTGTCGTAGGTGAATATTTTCGCGGAGTCTGAGTACGCGGTCGCGCTGCCCAACGTGTACGACGTTCGAAAATAAATCCCAGTCCAACAAAGGAGATCTGTTCCTTCGAACGGGTTGGCGTAGGTGGCGGTGAAATTGATGTCCGCGCTGCCGTCACTGTTGAACGCGTTCATCAGGATGGGTCCGTCTTGGTACCAACCGCGGGTCGCGCCTCGGGGTAGCGCTCGAACTTGCAGGTAGGCCGCGTTGGTGCCCATTGGTCCCGGCGCCGGGACTGCTGTCACTCCGTGCATCGCAAGCTCGGAGCGGCGCCAGTCGAAGGTGCTGGAGAAGGTGGAGGGCGCGGTGAAGCTTAGACCACTCAGGTCCCTGCTCTGACCATCGACCATGCTGAACCCAACGGGGCTGCGCAGCGTGCGGAGCAGAGTATTGTAAGGAACGCCGTTGTTGGTGTTGAGGGTCAGCTTGCTCACCTCCAACCGATCGCCCTTCGCTGCGTCGATGAGGACATCCCGACCTTGCGTGAAGCTGATCGTCTGACTGAAGGCGGTGGCGCCGGTCGCGATGACAGTGGGTGGGTTGAAGATGAACAAGCCGGATCCCATGGACGCGAGTTGAAGAAGGTCATTAGCGTCCCAGGGCTGCGTGTCGGTCACATTGCTCAGGTTCACCGCGGTTCCACCCAAGCTCACGTTGCCGGTACCCACTCGGCCCCAATTGATGATGCTCAGATCAAAGGCGCGTTCGGTGCTCAGCACGTAGATGAAGTCCATCCGCATCCAGTACGACACGCCTGGGGGCACGCCTGAAACACTGAACCGTCCGTCGGTGGTTCCCACCCCGGTCAGCGTCGTCCAGCTGCTCCCGGACGACAGATACGCTGCGATGACCTCGCGACTGATGTCGTACGGGACAACCTGTTCGCCCTTGTCGTTGATGAGCCTCTGCGCTCGAACGCCTGTGACCGCGTTCGGATCCGGAGGAGCGATTCCTCCGTCGGGCAACGGAAAATTGCCGGGCCCGCCGTCGCTCGAAGCGGCACATTCTCCCCCGCCCTCGTCATCGCAGGCGTACCGACCGTTCGGATCGAAGCTGAGACAGCCGGTCAGCGCGACAAGGGAGATGACCACGAAGGTGTTGCTCGTCATCACTGCGCAGGAACTTACCGCCAGTTCGTCGCCCAGCGCACCCGTGTGCCGGAAAGGTGCGGCATCAGGCCGCAAACGACCATGCATCCACAGCGCATGTTCGAGAAACGAAGCGCCGTGACGTGCGAAGCACGCGCCGACCCTCCTTCACGTCCAGGTGCTATGGCTGGGGTTTGGGCTGCGGCTGGTGGTTGCCACTGACTCTTTTAAGGTCGCGCGAAGACTTCGGCGCGTGAGCGCTACTTCAGCTGCCAGGTCATCTTGAATACGATCGCGCGCGCCTTCGGATCGATGCTGGCGTGGATGGATCCTTGATAACCCGTCACGTCGTAGATGCCGGACATCAAGTCGGCGCTCGCGTCCAAGTAACCCGGTTCGTCGGCGAGGATGGGAGGATAACCTTTGTGCAAGATCTCGCACTCGTTCGGCTTGCTCAAATCGCCGACCGTCACCTGGCCGAAGTTCCGGTAGCCCACGTTCATGAGGGAGGGGAGCATTTGGGCGAACGTCTTTGGTGTCAGTCCAAACATCTTGAAACCAACCACGAAAATGCCCTTCATCAACGGATTGTCGTAGGTCTGTTTCCCAATCTTTCGCCAAAAGTCACGGTATCCCGCGGGACCCACGGTCGAGCGGATCGCTCGGGTCACGACAAGATAGTCGCCCAAACCGACCCAGGCCAAAGTTGAAAGCTGCTGCAGTTTATCGAGCAATGGCTTGCCAATTTTTTCCCTGACGGCCGCGGCCTGCGCGGGGGAGATAAATTTGCCGATCCCATTCAGCATGTCCTTCATTGCTCCTGCTCGGAACGCAGGCTCGTTTGAAGCAGTGGTAGTCTGGGGTTCACTCAGTTTCGGCACTGACATTGTCATCCTGTCGCAACGCCGCCTGCGCCGCCGCGCCAAGTCTATGCGGTGGTCCTCGATGCACAACATGTGGACACCGCGAGGCGCGCAGAGCCCAAGCTCCCCCCTCTGGACCCGGCTCGGCAATGTCGTCGGATGCAGGACGTGAAGGCTCTGCGGTCACATGCCACCGCGCGGACAGCTGGGCGACAACACACGTCGTCGCACATGCCATTTCGGTGGTGCTCAATGTCCCGATGTAGCATCGACCTCGGCATGAACCACTCGACGCTCGGCTGCCTGATGACAGGGATGGCGCTGCTCGCGGCGGGCTGCAGCACCGGGGTCGGGCTACACCTCGTCGTTGAGAGCGATCGCGAGCTCACGCTCGGAGTCGACTACGACCGGCTCTCCGTGGAGATACGACGCACGGATTCACTGTCTGTCCTCGCCAGTACCACGTTTCAGGGCGACACCCTGCGCGCGCTTCCCGTCAGCGTGAACGTGGTCGCCGGAAAGGAGACGCCCCTCGGCACCGAGCTCGCGTTCTCCGCCCGCGCCCAACTCGGAGCGAACCTTGTTGCGAACGCAGAGGGCACGGGCGTGCTCGCCCTGGACGCGCAGACCGTCGTGTTGCAACTCGTACTCCCGCAGCTGGACGCGGCAGACGCGGGGTCCGCCGAGGCGCCCACCGCAGCGACGACGGCCGCCACCACGGTCACTGCCACCGCCGCCACGTTGAACGGCACGGCCAATCCAAAGGGGCTACCCGCCGTGGGTTGGTTTCGATACGCGACCGCGGCCCCGAGCGCCTGTGACGACACCTTTGGCCAGCGCGCGCCGACGGACGGGGTGCCGCTGGGAAAAGGCACGGCGGACATTCCGTACACCCACCAGGTGCAGTCGCTTCAGCCCAACCGCACCTACTCCTTTTGTGCGCTGGCCTCCACCGCTGCAGGCCTGAGCGCCGGGCCCTTACTGTCCTTCGTCACCCCTCCCCTTCCTCCCAGCGTCGCCACCGCGGCAGCGACCGGAGTAACCGCCACGGCGGCGACGCTCAACGGCACCGCCAATCCCAACGAAGTCTCCAGCTCCGGTTGGTTCCGCTACGCCACGACGAATCCGGGCACCTGCAACGACACCTTCGGCACGCGCGCGCCGGCGAGCGGAACAGTGGCGCTCGGCAGCGGCACCCTCCAGACGCCCTACGCCCGGGTGCTGACCGGCTTGAGCGCCAACACCACCTACTACCACTGCGCGCTCGCTTCGAATGTGTCCGGGACGAGCAGTGGCGCGGTGCTCTCGTTCGCCACGCGACCGCTGCCCATCAACATTGGCGAGACCGCTGTCCTGACGGAGGCGACCAGTGGCAACGTCGACCTGCTGGTCGTGCAGCAGACCACGCTCGGCCAGCCGGCGACGATTCAATCCCTGAGCTACTACGTGGCTACCGCTGCGGGGAGCGTCAGGTTGGGCATCTACGACGCGACCGGACAGAGCGGAGAGCCTGGCCTCTTGCGCGCGCAGACGGCGTCGTTCAACCCGAACAATGGCTGGAACACCGTCAATGTCACTGCCCCAGTGTTGCTCCCCGCAGGCACTTACTGGCTGGCCCACCTTCTCAGCAGCAGCAACTTGGAATATCGCCAAGACCGCTCCGGGGCCTCCCGCGTCGTCGCGCAGCCCTTCGGCGCGATGCCCGCGACCTATCCGACGAGCGGCGTCTTCCCGCTCCCGGTGCACTGGTCCCTGTACGCCACGCTGCAGCCCTGAGGCTTCGAGGGCAAGGTGTCTTACACACTCGGGCAGACAGTTCTCGCGAACTCCTCCTCTGGTCTTAAATGACCGTGCAAGAGACAACTGCGAGCGCGTTAAATCCGAACCACGCTATGGGCCGTAGTGAGATTGTAGTAACTGCACCGGGTAGACCGTGGCCCCTCATGTCGAAGAGCAGCTCACGTTGTACGTGCTTGGCAGCCTGACCGCCGAAGAAGAAGCGGCCGTCGTCGGCCATGTGGAAGGTTGCGTCGAGTGTGCTGCCGCGTTGTCGCGGCTGAAGGAAACCGTGGA
>JBQTKE010000425.1:0-12341 GCA_052386435.1 Myxococcaceae bacterium | reverse complement strand
ACAGCCGCGGCGTGGAGCTCAACTTCGTGGACCTGCGCAACCCGCTGCCGCCCGGCGACCGCAAGCTCATGCAGGAAACGAAGGATTCAATCGAGGCGACGCGCAAACGGGTGCGACAGGGACAACTGCCCGTGGACGACTACGTGCAGGCACGTCGAGAGATCATCCAGAGGCTTCGAGATGCGGCTAAGAAGCAGTGATTCTGCCGATATTGCCTCTGGAAACGATGCTGTATGCCGTGCTGTATATGGCGACACCAACCCAAATCTACCTCACGGGAACACAGCGAAAGCTCCTTGACGAAGCGCGGGAGCGTGAGGGCAAAACGTTGGCGCAACTGGTCCGCGAAGCGGTGGACGAATATCTGCGCTTGCGGCATCCGGATCTGAACTCAGCCCTTGAGGAAACGTTCGGTGCGCTGCCTGATTTGAAGATCCCATCTCGAAGCGAGTGGGCGAGACGTGGCTGACTTCCTCGTCGATACCGATGTCTTCATCGACCATCTGGGCGGCACCCGGCGTCTTGTGGTTCCGATCAGGAAGACGGTCCACTATTCCGTCATTACCCGCTGTGAGTTGTTGTCCGGCACCTCCGCCGTCGAGCAATGGACCTCGCTACTTGAAGTGGTAGCGCTTCACTCGAAGAAGCGGGCCGGCCATCCCTGCAGTCACGGCGTTCGCATCGACATCGCCTTCAATCTCGACGCGACCTCCGTCCTTCTTGAGCTTCCGGTCTCCGCCCGCGAGTTGGTAGGTGCGCCCGTCGTCACCTTCGAGCAGCCAGAGTCCTGTTTCCACGTCGCGGAAAACGACGGTGCCGGTGAGCTTCACTTCAGCGCTCCTTGCGGATCAGAGCCCGAGCGATGAAGACGCAGAGCAAGGCATTCACGACCAGCCACGGCAGCGCCAGGAAGTTGAACGGCATCCACGCCAGCGCGGGTGCATGGGCGAAGGCGGCGTAGGCCAAGAACCCGGCGAACCCGAGTGACAAACCTGCCACCAGCGCACGCAGCTTGGCCGACTTGAGCGCGAGCAGCGACGCCAGGAACGGAATGAAGGCGCTGTAGAAGAGCGGATTGGCCAGGCGGCCTCGGCCGAAGATGATGCCCTGCCAGTCTGGGAGCGGGAGTGACAATGTCCCCAGCACGTCGTTGCCGGAGAAGATCTTCCTCGCGAAGAACGCGCCTACCGTGGAGAGCAACAGCGGCAGCAGGAAGTTGGGTTTGAAGAACAGGTTGAAGTAGCCCGGACGTTCGCGCGGCTTGAGGGTCAGCAGAACGACCGCCAACAGACCCGCGGCCCAAAGCAGAGGTTGCAGGTTCACGCCTTGAATCGGCGCAACTCCCGCTCCCAGCGCATCCAACGACGCCTGCGCGTTGAGCAGCCCATTGCCGTACTTCTCGCTCCAACTGGAATGGGTCGCAGACCGTGCGCCCGCGAAGAGCGCGTTCTCGACCTCGTCCGGTCCCTTCGCACCGGCCGCGTAGAGCAGCGCCGCGACGCCCGCGACGTGGGGCGTGGCCATGCTGGTGCCTTGATATGAGGCGTAGACGGCTTTGCTCACGTCGCGCGGATCAATCGTGTTCTGAATGATTCCGTTCTCTGGCCCGGTGCGTTTGTCTCCGCCCGGCGCGGCGAGGTCGAGATCGCTTCCGTAAGAGGAGTACGGCGCGAGCGTTCCATCCGGACCTACCGCTGAGACGGCGACTGCGCCTGGGTAAGCTGCCGGGTACTCCACGCGCCCCATCCCGCTGTTGCCCGCGGCGCAGATCACGGTCACGCCTTTGCCCCGCGCGTACGCGACAGCCGCTTCCAACACGCGCGAATGACTGCCTCCACCGAGCGAGAGGTTGACGACCTGCGCGCCGTTGTCCGCCGCGAAGTGAAGCGCGTCCGCGATGTCTGACGAGGTCCCAATGCCGAAGTGGTCGAGGACCTTGATCGGCATGATCGACGCCTCGAAGGCCACGCCTGCCACGCCTTCTTCGTTGTTGGTGGCCTGCGCGATCGTTCCCGTCACGTGGGTCCCGTGGCCTTGATCGTCGTTGGGGTGATCGTCGTCGTTCACAAAGTCGTACCCGGCGACGAAGCGCGTGCCCTTGAGGTCTGGCACTTGGCGAAAATCGTCGTTGTCCTCGTACGCGACGCCCGTGTCGATCACCGCGACAGTCACGCCCTTTCCTTTCGAGCGCGCCCAGGCTTTGGGCATGTCGATGAGGCGCAGATTCCACTGCTTCGGGTATTCGGGATCGTTCGGGGTGAATTCGCCTTCAAGCTCCGGTGGTGATTCTGTAGAGGGCGTGAGAGACACCTCTTCTGGCGCTTCTTCCGGAATCCCGTAGGTGAAGAGCGGTTCGGCCACTTCCACGTTGGGGTTCTCACGAATCCGCGTGAGCACCGAGCCGACGTCCTGCACGCCCACCGCGAGCGTGATCGCCTCTTCCTTCGCTTCCGGCGAGTTGAGCTCCAGGTCCACGCCCCAGGCCTTTTCCCACTCGTCGAACTGGGCCTTGGTTGTCCCGTCCTTGAAGTCCACGACGATGGCGCCGGGGACTTGGCGATCCCGAGCCTCGACCGCGTCGGGCGCGGCGCCTACCCAATCATCCATGAGGGGCAGCGACGCGAAGGCGGTGGCGGACGCAACGAGGGACAACGTCAGGACCAGCGATCGGGACATGGGAGGACCTCGGGTGATCCTGGTACGAACGCTTGGCGAAACGATTGGATCCATTTGTGCGTTAGGCCGCAAAATCAATAGCTTCACCAGGGCACTGGGCTCAAGTGGCTTAACCCTTCTTCGCACGCCCGCCAGCACGGGATTCACCCATCCACCGCATCGCAAGGGCGACGCGACGCGTTGGAGAGATTGGTACACCGTAGGAAGTTGGTCTAGAAGCGCCCGGCCCACTTGGGCGAAAGGCGCGATGCGATGAAGCGACAGAGCAAGATTTGGGCAACAACCCTGGCGGCGTTGGGACTCTTCGGCTGCGGAGTAAACCCGGAGGCGGCAAAGACCCCCGCGGGCGATTCGACCCTCGTTAACTCCTCGCTGACGGCTCTGACCGAGGCATCGCGGTGCACGATCGCGGGTGAGACCGGGTGCGTTCTCAACACGGCAAAGGCCGCGCGCGCTGTCACCGTCGTTTATCCCAACGCCAACTTCTGCGAGCTCCGTCTCCTCTCCACGCTGCCCTACGCACTGCGGGATACCTGGAATGCCTTCCTTCCCCAGGTGGACGTGTCGCTGGATGGCGTGGCGCTGGCTGTCGTGGCGCCCGCGGATGGCCAGGCGCTGTCGTTCGATCTCGGAACAGAAGTCACGGAGTGGGCCGTTCTTGAGGTTCGCACCAAGGATGGAAGCGCCCTGGATCAAGTGATCAAGAGCGCGTTCGTGGAGCTGCCGAACTACGACGAGGAGATCGTCGCCAACCAGCTGCTCGCGATTCCGGTGCCCTGCCCACGGGCCCCTTGAAACGTCTTGCCACGCGCTACGAGGGAGGTCGCGCGCTCCGTCACGGCTCGCGGTGAAACGAGCTAACGCGCGAACCCCTCGAGCCACAGGGTGACCATGCGACCGACTTCAGGCAATGGCAGGTCGGCCTGAAGGCTCTTGGTCGCGGCGAGGTCGGGATGCCGCCGAGCGAGCGCGTCCAGCAGCGAGGCTGACCCGGAGATCGCGACAACAGCGCAGGCTGCGACACCAGAGTTCTCTTGAAGCAGCGCCAGAGCCGCGGTGGTGTCTTCGAGTCGTTCGCTTTCACCGCCCGGCTTGCCCTGACTGGCCCCGACGCCTCGAAAGTTGAAGCGCAACGTCGCGTGGCCCGTTTGGGTGACCGCCCAAGCCAGCTCCGCCGCGACGACGTGGTCCATCCCGCCCTCGCTGGGCGGCGGCGGGACGATGAGCAGCGGCGGAAGCTTGGCGCCTCGGTGCGAGAGCCCTTCCAGCACGTGCTTCCCCACCGAAATCAACGTGGGCCGTTCGAGAAACTGACCTCGGGTGACCATGCGCTCCAGGCTACCCCGTTCTTGTCGCAGTCTGGTCCGTGTAGTACGAGCCCACGAACTATGAGCCGATACCGAACGCACACCTGCGTGATGCTCAACAAGGAGCACGCCCAAAAGAAAGTGCGGCTCGCCGGATGGGTCCACCGAAAGCGCGACCACGGCAACCTCGTCTTTATAGATCTTCGCGATCACTTCGGCGTCACCCAGTGCGTGGTCACTCCCAGCTCGCCCGCGTTCGCGGCGGCGTCCGAGCTCAAGTCGGAGACGGTGATCACCTGCGGTGGTGAGGTCCGAGAGCGCACCCCGGAGAACGTCAACCCGGCCATTCCGACGGGGACGATTGAGGTTTATCTCGATTCGCTCGAGGTGATCTCCGCGGCTGACGTACTGCCGTTCCAGGTCGCCGCCGTGCTGGAGCCACCTGAGGAGCAGCGGCTACGCTTCCGGTTCCTGGACCTGCGTCGCGAGAAGCTGCACCACAACATCGTGCTGCGCTCGAAGGTGATCGCCAGTCTGCGCCGTCGGATGATGGAGCAGGGCTTCAACGAGTTCCAGACGCCGATCCTCACGTCCAGCTCGCCCGAAGGTGCGCGCGACTATCTGGTTCCCAGCCGTGTGCACCCCGGCAAGTTCTACGCGCTCCCGCAGGCGCCTCAGCAGTTCAAGCAGCTGTTGATGGTGGCGGGCTTTGATCGCTACTTTCAGATCGCGCCCTGCTTCCGTGACGAAGACGCGCGCGCGGATCGTTCGCCGGGCGAGTTCTACCAACTCGATGTCGAGATGTCGTTCGTGGAGCAGGACGACGTCTTCAGCGCGATCGAGCCGGTGCTCCACGGGGTCTACAAGGAGTTCACGTCGTACGAGATCGCGCCGCCGCCTTTCCCTCGCATCGCTTACGACGACGCGATGGTTCGGTACGGCACCGACAAGCCGGACTTGCGCAACCCGATTCAGCTCTCGGAAGCAACATCACTGTTCGAAAAGTCGGACTTCGCCGTGTTCGCCAATGCGATCGCCAAGGGTTCGGTGGTTCGCGCCATCCCCGCTCCGAAGGCTGCCGGGAAGCCGCGCAGCTTCTTCGACAAGACCATTGAGTTCGGTCAGAGCCTGGGCCTGCCCGGTGTCGCGTACGTCATCCTCGACGCCGGCGGTGCGCTCAAGGGGACCATCGCCAAGTTCTTCAACGACGAGATGAAGGCGAAGCTGACCTCGCTCTGCGAAGTCTCCGCGGGCGACGCTGTCTTCTTCATCTGCGAGCAGTCGAAAAACGTGGCGAAGCCCGCGTCCGAGATTCGCTGTTACCTGGGCAAAGAGCTGGACGCGGTGGAGAAGAACGTCTTCCGGTTCTGCTGGGTGGTCGACTTCCCCTTCTACGAGCTGGACGACGACGGCAAGGTCGCCTTCGCGCACAACCCGTTCTCCATGCCGCAGGGAGGATTGGACGCGCTGAAGAACAAGGAGCCACTGACGATCAAGGCGTTCCAGTACGACATCGTTTGCAACGGCATTGAGCTCTCCAGCGGAGCGATTCGGAACCACAGCCCGGAGCTGATGCTCAAGGCGTTCGAGATCGCCGGCTACACGCAGCAGGACGTGGAGAACCGGTTCGGCGGCATGTTGAACGCGTTCCGGCACGGAGCGCCGCCGCACGGCGGGCTCGCGCCAGGAGTGGATCGCATGGTCATGCAGATCGCGAATGAGCCGAACATTCGCGAGGTGATCGCGTTCCCGATGACTCAGCAGGCGCAGGACCTGATGATGCAGGCCCCGTCAACCGTCACCGAGAAGCAGCTGCGAGAGCTGAATCTGCGAGTGGTGTTGCCGGAAAAGCACAAGGGCTGAGAAGAGACGCTACAGGCGCGTTCGCTTTCGGTGAATTAGGTTCGCTCGCGACGGTCACGGAGACGCTTAACCGTCGTACCACCGCATCCGCCACCGTACCCACTCCCGTCACCGGCCCCCGCCCCACCCGTCACCATCATCCGCCGCGCCCGTCACCGTGACCGTGACCGTGACCGCTCCCGTCACCGCAAGCGAACGCGAACGCGGGCAGCTCAAACACTCTCCCTCGGCACCCTCACCGCAACGTCACTACCGTCCAGGTCCATTGAAGTCACTCCGCCACCACAGCGGCCCTTCCCATAGGTCAGCCGCCCCAGCGCGGAATTTACCGAAAAAACACTACCTCGCTTGGAGCACGTAGAACTTCAAATAGCGGCCTTCTCGAAACTGTAACCGAATCGGGTGATCCGGGGGCTGATACCGCTCCTCGATGAGCGCCAGGTCCACGCCAGCTTTGTAGCCCGCCTCTTTGATCGCGTCGAAGAACGCCTCGGGGCTGACGCGGGCGGAGCAGGAAGCCGTGGCCAGCAGTCCGCCCGGTCGCAGCAGCGCCAGCGCCTGGCGGTTGAGCGACGCGTAGCCGTCCAGTGCCGCCTCCACCGCGCGTTGGCTTTTCGCGAAGGCTGGCGGGTCGAGAATGATCAGATCGAAGGTCCTGCCCTCTTCTTTAAACGACGAGAGGATCTTGAAGACGTCCGCCGCGAGGAAGTCGTGGTGCTGCGCGGGGATCGCGTTGCGGAGGAAGTTCTCTCGTGCGAGCGCGATCGCCTCCTCGTCCACGTCCACGGAGAAGACGGACTTGGCGCCGCCCATGGCTGCGTTGACGGAGAAGCCGCCGCTGAAGCTGAAGCAGTTGAGGACCTCGCGGTCTTTGGCGAGTCGACGAATCAGGAATCGATTCTCGCGTTGATCGAGGAAGAAGCCGGTCTTCTGTCCCTTGTACGCATCGACCAGGAACGTCGCCCCGCGCTCGAGGATGGGGATCAGCTCCGGAGCGGGATCGCCGAAGAGCATCTTCCCGCTGCCCTTGCCGTCGTCCTCTTCCGCATCGTCGCGTCCCAGATCATCGCGGCCGATGACGCCTTTGAGCTCCGGGAGACTCGCCTTGAGGGCGTCAATCAGAATCGAGCGGAACGGCGTGAGACCGGCGGAGTAAAGCTTGAGCACCGCGTAGCCGGCGTAGTGGTCAACGACGACTCCGGGCAGCCCATCCCCTTCGCCGTGGAGCACCCGAAAGCTGTCGGTGCCGGTGAAGTCGATCAGCTTGCGGCGCTGGTTGAGCGCTTCCGCGACACGGCGCTTGAAGAACGCGGCGTCGATCGTCTCCGACGGATCGCGGGTGAGCACGCGAACGGCGATCGCCGAGTGCGGATCGTAGTAGCCGCGCGCCACGAAGCGGCCACCTTCGGTGAGATCAACCACGCTGCCCGCGGGGATCTTGGGCGCGCGCTCGATCGCTTTGCGAAACACCCAAGGGTGTCCCGCGCGAAGATGTCTCGCCAACCCTGCCACCAGCTCCACCCGCACCAAGCTCATCGCTTTCCTTTCAGCACCGCTTCCGCCACTTCCTCGAAGCCCCGCTCTTCCGCGCTCTCTGTCACGAAAGCGGGGGCAAAAGCGATCTCGTCGAGGACGGGACGCTCGTTGGAGACTCCCACGGAGAGCCGAAGCGCGCCGAACAGAGGTACGTCGTTGAGTGAACCCCCGAAGTAGACGAAGACCCCGCCGTTCTCGGTGATCACTCCCGCCGCTGGCAGCGTGCGCGCCCAGCCCTCGCCCCAGCCCGCGGGACGTCCCGTCACCAGCACCACTCTCACGTCCGCGGCGGCAAGCCTTTCGATCGCGGTCTGGGCTCGGCATGCGCCGTCATCAGTACACCGGCAGCGACGCCAAGAGCTGCCGAAAACGCTCCAGCTCTTCGCGGAGATCTGGCCCGCTCAATGACGCCAGTGACGTCTTGCGTGCCTTGCGGAGAAACGCGTCCAACGACGCATCTCGCCCGTAGAGCGCCTGGCCGGTGGCCGCTGACTCCGCGAGCATCCGCGCCGCTTCGATGGGATCCGACTCCAGATGCAGCTCGACTTGCTCCAGCTTCACGCCGCAGGCCGCCCAGACTTCGCGGTCGTGCAGGACGAGGATCTCGCGGTTGTTCACCTGACTGAGCGATTCGACGAACTTCGCGAACGGCTCCATCAGCTCAACCAGCTCGTCTTTCGGCGGCATCGCCCGTTGCGAGATCTTTCCCAGCTTGCTGCGGAATTCGATGATCGTCCGCTTGTCCTGGGCGCGCAGCGCCTTGTACGCGGGCGTCTTGCCGAAGACGTCGAGATCCTTCTCCAGCTGCTGCGCGTTCCACTGCACATCTTCCTGTTCGCAGGTGCGGATCTTCTCGAAACGCGACGAGAGAATGCGGGTGAGGTCCGCCACCGTGGCGCGCACCGTGACCGCCGCCTTCAGCTCTTCACGGTGACCGGGCACCACATCCTTGCGGTGCACCTCGCCAAACACCGCCAAGCTGTTGAACACCAGCGAGCCAATCTGTTCGCGGAAGCGGGTGCGAACGGCCTGGAGCTCCGCGAGTAGGTTCCAGCGATCGGAGACGACGGAAGGACTGCGCATCTGTTCGCCCAGCTGGGTGATCTGCTGTGCGAGCGAGCCCACCGCGTTCTGCAGAACCTGCTCCGCCTGCTCCGCCTGCTCCGCGTGCCAGTTTCCACTGCCCGTCTCGTTCACGGCTTTTGACAACAGGTCCGCGATCCCGCCTGAAGGGTTGATCGGAAAGTTCTCCCGAATCACCGACAGCAGCGCATTGACGTCAACGACCGTGTCGCGGATGACCGGGGCCATCGCTTCCCAGAGCGACAGGTCCGGAGACTCCTCGAGCGTATGCGTCTCGTACTTCACCAGATCCATGTCCGACAGACGGGAGACCGCGTTGGCCGCCGCGGCGTAGACCTTCCGCAACCGCGTCGAGAGCTTGCGGTCCGGAATCTCCCCTAAGATCTCAGACACTTTCGGGGAGAGGCTGTCGGTGGAGGCATCCACGTGCTGCGCAGTCTAGACCGACCTGCAGGAAAACAAGCTTCTCGACAGCGCAAGGAACGCGTTCTACGCCTCCTTTCATGATCTCTGTCACCGTGTGGACGCCGGAGAAGACGGTGAAGCAAGGCGGCCCTGAGCTCCTGTCCGCCCCTGGCACAAAGTGGGTGGATGTCTGTACGCCGAACGAGGAGCTGATGCAGGAGCTGGCCACCCAGTTTCACCTGCACCGCTTGGTCGTCGAAGACTGTCTGCACCGGGATCAGCGGCCGAAGCTGGAGGAATACCCCAATCAGCTCTTCCTGGTCCTTCAGGCGTTCTCCTGCCCCGGCGAGAAGGTCGATGAGTTGGACTTGCACGAGATGCACTACATCCTCGGGCCGGATTGGCTGATCACCGTGCACGATCTGGAGAGTGAATCCATCGCCGAAGCGCGGCGCCGCATCTTTGCGGACCCCGCCGGGACGCTGGCGCGCGGACCGGACTTCGTCGCGTACCTCATCGCCGACGCGATGATGGATCGCAGCTTCCCGCTCCTCGACACTTTCAACGACGAGCTGGACGAGCTGGAGAACAAGATTTTCGAGAAGCCCACCCCCGAACACCTTGAGCGGATCTTTGCGCTGAAGAGAACGTTGGGCCAGCTGCGACGGGTGCTCTCACCTCAGCGTGACGTGGTGGTGATGCTGACGCGAAATGGAGTGGCACACATCTCTGAACGCACCACGCTCTACTTCCGGGACGTCTACGATCATCTGGTCCGCATCTACGAGCAGATCGACGCCGACCGGGACATCTTGGGCAACGCGATGGACGCGTACCTGTCCATGGTCGCGAACCGAACCGGAGAGATTGGAAAGCAGCTCACCCTGTTCGCGACGGTTTTCCTGCCGTTGTCGTTCGTCGTTGGGTTCTTCGGGATGAACTTCGAGAACCTCAGCCACTTCGGTTGGTACATCACCATGTGGGTGACGGTTATCGCCATCCCTGTCGCGGTGCTGCTCTGGTTCCGCAGGCGCGGTTGGCTTGGGTGGTGAGGCAAGGCATGCACTTTCTCGATGAAGGCCGTGGTCCGGCGGTGGTGCTGCTTCACGCGTATCCCCTCAACTCGACGATGTTCCGGCCGCAGCTTGACGCACTGAAGTCGCGGTTCCGCATCCTCGCGCCGGACTTGCGTGGGTTCGGCAAGAGCGAGGCGAGCGGCTCGAATGCAGTGGAGATGTCGACGTACGCGGACGATGTGCGCGAGTTGCTCGATCAACTCCGGATCGACTCCGCGGTGATCGGCGGCGTCTCCATGGGCGGCTACATCGCGCAGGCGCTGCTCCGACAAGATGCCGGCCGAGTGGCTGGGTTGGTGCTGATGGACACGCAGGCGCTCGCGGACGACGACGCGGGGAAGGCGAAGCGCGAACAGAACGCGCAAGCGGCGCTGAGCGGCGGGATGAACGCGGTGGCGGACGCGATGGTACCGAATTTGGTCGCGCCTCACGCGTCGGCGGAGCTCAAGGCAGAGGTCAGGGCGATGATCCTGGGCAATCGCGCTGAAGCCGCGGCTGCCGCGCAGCGGGGCATGGCGCGACGGATTGATTCCAAGGACATGCTTGTCCGTTACGCGGGTCCTGCATTGGTGATCGTAGGGGAGGAAGACGTCCTCACGCCTCCCGCCAAAGCGAAGCAGATCGCTGACCTGTTGAAAGACTCAGAGCTCGCCGTGATACCGCGCGCTGGGCACCTCGCGAATTTGGAAGCACCGCAAGCTGTCAACGCGATCCTGCTGCGGTTTCTAGAGCGCCTTAGAATCTGAGCAACCCGTGCGGCACGCCTCGCGCGCACTCGTCACGGCGCGCAGCTGATCTTGTCCGCTTGTACGGTACAGCTGCTGCACGTCGCGGTCTGCGCGAGGAAGCCGCTGCGGCATTCGTAGACGGCCTTGCCGTCGGCGCTGCAGATGCCCTTGTTCTCCGCGGAGGAGGCACACGCGTCACCCGCGGTGTTCAAGCGCATGTCGCACTTCACGGTCTCTTTGTTCTGAGCGTCCTTGGTGAGGGCGCAGCCGCCGGGACCTTTGCAGGGCAACTCGGTCCAGACGTTGTCGCGACATTCGAGAGCCGTGGTCGCGCTGTCGCAGAGAAACCCGGTGGCGTTGCAGCCGCCGCCCACCACGGCCCCGCCACACGCGGAGACGCCACAACAGATCAGGCAGAGCGCGAAGGGGAGAAGTCGCATAACGAACGCGAACTATAGCGGCAGCGGGTGATCCCGCGACGAAAGTTGCGTGGCAAAGGTAGGCGTTCACCTTCCCTTCATCGCTCTCGCGAGCCTCGTGTCCGAGCCAAGAGCAACGCCAGCGCCGCCAGCCCGAACGGCATCACGCCCGCGCTGCTGCGGCACCCGCAACCGGTGAACACGCTGGACGTGTCGCAGCTTCGTTCGACGGAGAACTGCTGCACCGCTTCACCGGAGGGTCCGCGCACCACCAGGGTCACCGAGTGAGCGCCAAGGCCGGCGGCTGTCGCTGACGGCCAACGCACCTCGCCGGTCGCGGCGTCCACCACCATGCCGTCAGGCGCGTCGCTCAGACTCCACTCGCGCGGTCCCTCCCCCACTGCCACCGGTTGATAGACATACGGCTTGGAGCACACCAGGGAGACTGAGGGGGGCGTGGACACGATCTGTGGAGGAGTGCGTCCCGCCGCCGTGGCGACGATCCACGCCACGCTTTCGCACGCCAACCCGTTGTTGTCTTCGACGCGGAAGCGACCCCAATGCGCACCGGGCACGTCATACTTCCGGCTCACCGCGAATCCGGAGCTGACCTCGCCTTCGAGATCCCACTCTACCTTCGTCACCGCTCCGCTCCCCGCCAGCGCGTGACCTTTCCACGTAGTGGTGAACGGCGCGGCGCCGGCGAGCGCGTCCGCGGTCGCGGAACATTGAGGAGGCAAGAGATCGCCCCGGCTGACGGAGATCTGCACGCGATCCGTGGCGCTGAGTCCCGCCGTGTCGATCACGGTGAGCAGCACCTCGTGCGCGCCTGCCCCGTACAACGCGCGCGTCTTGTCGCCGCTCTCTGTCTGACCGTTGCCCAGCTGCCAGGAATAGGCCGCGATGGGAGCGCTTCCCGCTTGGCAGTCGCAAGCGAGCTCGACCTGAAGCTCGTCGATTCCGCGGGTGGAGGAAGCTCTGATTCGCGCGCTGGGCGGCACGTCACCGTTCGCGCGGGCGACGCGAATCAGCTCATCCGCCTCCCCTTTCGCGCCGAACGCGTCGTAAACAGTGAGCCGCGCGCGGTAGCCGCCGGGCAAGAGGTACGAGTGAGCAGGAGACGCGGCGCTGAGCAGCGGGCTTCCATCTCCGAGCTCCCAGCGGAACATCAGGGGCGTGGCGTCGGCGGCGACTTGTGAGAGCATCCCATCCAGCTGAACCGAGAGCGGCACCGCTCCCGAGCTCGGC
>JBQTKE010000424.1:0-2617 GCA_052386435.1 Myxococcaceae bacterium | reverse complement strand
GCTCGCCTTCGTGCCCAATAGCAGGGGCTGTGCCAACGCGGCTTCGTTCAACTCGCCGTTTGCGCGGCGATCACCGCCACGACGGCCGTGCTCCCTTCAACCGTCGCCGCGCAAACGCCTATTTGTTTGAACAACAAGAATGTCGGAAGGGAGCGGAGCGGCGCCAATGCGAGATCACGAGGCGGTCAGAGTATTCGCCTCGTTCGGGGTCAATCCAGATGTGTGCACCGCGGTGGAGGTACGCACGCGCGAGCGACCCGCCGAGCAGGCGCGCCGAGTTTTCCACCGGTTTCGCACCTTTGAACGCGCGTCATCCTTTTCGGGTTGCTCTGCGGTGGAGTGGGCGTCAACGGCCGATACAAAAACACAAGGAAACCTTGCTCCCTCAGCGTTGGAAAATTGGAAAACCGCCTCGTGGGGAAGCGCCTTGTCCATCGCCAGTCGAATCGCGTCCAACCAGATTACCCGTCTGATGACTGCCGAGGGTCGTCAGGCTCGCCGCGCCGAAATCTACATGGACACCGAGGCTGCGCGCGGTGGCGTGGATAACGGCGAGCAGTTCAAAGAAGGTGCCCGCGACAACTTCAGGTTCGCTGCCGAGTTCCATGGTCTGCCCCCGGAATCCGCAGACGAGCTCATTCAATTCCGCCATCACATCAGGGTACCCATCACCCGTCTGTCTGACGGCAGCTGGATTCGGGCCCGCCTCGACCGGTCGCTTCCGGTGGTTCCCGAGGAGACCTTGAAGAGGTACGGCCTCAGGGTCGCGTACAGCGGTGGTGGCGTCGGGGCGGTCCCCGATCGGACGTTGGGGTCCACGGAGGGGCTGGCCACTGAGATGCTCGAAAAGAACGCGCTGTGGGAAGTCACTCAGCGTGCGGGCTTCGCCTCGAAAGCGCTGGGCGAGGGGCTCTACACCCGCCTGCGCGGAGCCTTTTCTGTGTTGCGCGGAAAGGGCCTTCCCGAAACGGATCCAGGACAGTCTGTTCTCGTCCTGGGTGCGAAGGGCAACCTGGGGAGTGTCACGATCCTGCGGCCAGGGCGCAAGAGTCAGTACGCGAAGGGCCAAGAGATTCCGTTCTCAGCGCTGAGCCAGCAAGACCAGGCGCGCGTCATCAAACGTCTCAAGTTCCCGGGTGGTTTGGACCGCGTCGCGGGCGACCGCTACACCAACCAAGCCAACATGGACATGTTCGACGGACGCACGCCGGTGGGCGGCGTTGGCGGCACCTCCGTTCGGTACCTAGACGCCAAAGGGCGTGCGGTTCCCAAAGATCATCCCTCCGCAGTCCGTCAGGATCCTTCGGGTGGAATCATTGGCCGCGGACCGGCCACGTCGAATGGCGCGTACCGAGTCATGCTGGCGGAGCTGGAACGACTGGGCGTTCCGATTGAGCGGGCCACGATCAAGTCCCAGGCGATTGGTGCCGCGACGGGCCCTGCGCTGCTCGAGGCGTACCAAGCGGGCGCGAAGATCCGGGGCGTGACTGATGGCGAGATGAAGAAGGTCATCGGGCCGGACGGCGTGGAGAAGATGCAGTTTGTCCCAGTCGGTCTCATCAACGAGAACGGGCTGAACATTCCCGCCCTACTCGAGCACTACGCCGCCAAGAAGCCGCTCAGCGATTTCAATCCCGGAGACGGAACGATTGTCCGCGTTGGCGATGAGGAGTCGAAAGAAGTTTTCGATGTCCCCGCGCACGTCGTCATCCCCGGCGCAGGCGAATTCCTCTTCACAGAAGACATCGCTGCCCGAACGCTCGCGGCCGGAACTCCGGACGGCAAGCCGGTGATTCAGCTCCCCATCGCCAACAAACCGGAGACAAAGGAGGCGGCGGCGCTTTGGAACAAAGCCATTGCCGAAGGGCGCGCAGTCAACCCGGGAGACGTGGTCACCAATGGTGGCGGGAGCAAGGCCTCCGAAGCGCAGCGCACCCAGAACTTCACGGGCCAGGTCTGGACGGAGCAGGATCTGCGAACGCACGTGGACGACCAAGCGGACCGAACCCAGGCTGCGATCTCGCACGTGCTTGAGCTCTTCCCAGGAATGACCCAGGCAGAGGCGAATCACATCGTCGCCTACCGCCGCGTGAACGACTTCTTTGGCGGTCCCGAGCTCCCCTCGCTAGAGTCGTTGGCGGCGAAGTAGCCGACGATTGGTGACGGACATTCTCCTTAAGCACCCAGACCTGAAAATCCGGATCGAAGGACACGCCGACAACGTCGGGATTGAGGCGTTCAACCAAAAGCTTTCCGAAGGCCGCGCCTGGTCTGTGAACGAGTAACTGCTCGACAAAGGCGTGGACGCGGCCATCCGGCAGAGTGAACTCGGCGTTGTGTGCACCGGCGTTCAACTCGAGGTTGATCCGAAGCAACGTCAATTTTCCTCGCAAAACCATTGATATTCATTCCGCGAGAATCCAACGAGCGGGACGACGGAGCGACACAATGTTTGGAGCAGTCAACTACGCAATGCGGCGCGCGGACGCGCTAACAAATAGGCGTTTGCGCGGCGACGGTTGAAGGGAGCACGGCCGTCGTGGCGGTGATCGCCGCGCAAACGGCGAGTTGAACGAAGCCGCGTTGGCACAGCCCCTGCTATTGGGCACGAAGGCGA
>JBQTKE010000423.1:0-8982 GCA_052386435.1 Myxococcaceae bacterium | reverse complement strand
CGAGAGTTGCGGCAACTCGTCGAGCGAGATTTCCTGCGCGCCGCCCGTCCCGGCGGGTGACCCCGGGCGCCTCGTTTTGTGTGGTCTCGCTGCGGGGAGCTACGTGCTCTTCGTTGATGGCGCGGGGACAGCAGGTGGTTTCCAGCTGGAGATCAGAGCGTTCGGTCCTACGACGAAGAAACCCGGCGACACCTGCGGCGGTGGACCGTTCCTGCTCCCGGGCGAAGTGCTCTGCGGCTCCACCCAAAGCCTGGCCACGTCCATCTATTCGAATGACTACCGCGGGTCGGATCTGTACCGCGGCACTTGCGCGGGCGGGAAGGCGTGGGACGGCAACGACGCGGTCTACTCCATCCGAACGTCCGACCTGCTGGCCGCGAACAACTACAAAGTCACGCTGCTGCCAGAGAGCCGGTTCAATGCAGCGCTGTTCCGCGCGCCGGAGAACTGCACGCCCAATTCGTGTAGTGCGGTGAGCGACGCGAAAGGACCGGGTGGGGCGGAGACGCTGGACGTCAGCCTCGAATCGCTGGGTTCCAGTGGTCAGGGGCCGAATGGAAACAAGCCGACCCACCTCATCGTCGATTCGAACGGCGCGGCCAACTCCGGCAGCTTCCTCATTCAGATTGAGCCGCAGTGATTCACATCTTCACTTACGCGGAAGGCGTGCTGTCCGCGGTGGCGCATGACCTGCTCCTGCAGACCGAGGAGGTTCGAGTGTCGGTCACGCAGGACCAGGTCGAGGTGACGGTGGATGCGCGCTCGCTGCGCGTCGCTCACGCGGTGAAGCACGGACAGCCCGCTCCGGTTCCCGCGGGTGACCGAGCGGAGATTGAAAAGAGCGCGCGCGACGAGGTGCTGGAGGTTCGTCGCTACCCGGAGATTCGTTTCACCGGCCGAGCGTCGAGCCCTGATGCTGCCGGAGAGCGCGCGGTCAACGGCACGCTCACGCTGCACGGTGTCTCCCGTCCGCTCTCCTTGCGAGCTCGAGAGGCAGACGGGTTCTGGACCGGCGCGATCGCTGCGCTGGATCAACGCGAATTTCGGATTACTCCCTACAGAGCCATGCTGGGCGCGCTCAAGGTGAAGCCGCACGTTCGCATCGTCTTTCGGATCCCGGTTCAGTCGACCCAGGAGAAGAGGTCGTGCGTCGGCTGAGCGGTTATCTCCCGGGGCTCCTCATCATCCTCCCGCGCTTGTCTGCCCAGATAGCGAACTTGATCCGGCGAGATGTCCATCGCGGGCTCGTCACTCACAGGGGAAGCGCTCCACGTGTCCTCTTCGTCCGCGTCGTTGACCGATGCATCCGCGCCGGTCAGCTCACGCGGTTCGTCCTCAACAAGTCGCCTCATTGCGGTCTCCTTGCGGGTGCCATCGGGCGACATAAGGTGTCGCCCTGGGTTGAACACCGGGGGAGAGGGGTTCTCATTCCAGCCGCGCGAAGTTTCTGCCGGTCATTGACCCAGAAATACCCGGACTGTAGGTTGCGCCGCCTTTAGGGCAGGAGAGGTCATGGCGTCCCTTCGCGACATCCGTAAGCGCATCAAGTCGGTCAAGAGCACGCAGCAGATCACCAAGGCGATGAAGATGGTTGCCGCGGCCAAGCTCCGTCGCGCTCAGGAAGCGATCATCGCCGCCCGCCCGTACGCGCAGACCCTGGATCAGATCATCAGCGATCTGGCCGCGCGCTCTGAGGAGCTCGCCCATCCGCTGCTCGCCTCGCGCGAGGAAGTGAAGAGGGTGGAGCTGGTCATTCTCACGTCGGATCGCGGTCTCGCCGGCGGCTTCAACTCCAACGTTCTGCGTCGCGCGGCTCGGTTTCTCTACGAGAACGAGACGAAGTACGAGTCGATCCAGCTCTCCACCATTGGTCGCAAGGGCGCGGACTTCTTCCGCCGCCGGGGAACGAACATCCGCCGCGACCACGCGGGGCTCTACTCCAAGGTCACCTACCGGAACGCCGCGGACATCGCGGAAGAGTTGGCCGCGAACTACTTGGCCGGCAAAGTGGACGCGGTCTACGTGGTCTACAACGAGTTCCTCTCCGCGATCAGCCAGAAGGTCACGCTGACCCAGTTGCTGCCGTTCCAGGCGAGCACCGTCCCGGCCAAGCATGCCGAGGGCGCGGCCTCCGTGGCTCCGCTCGTGGACTTCAAGTACGAGCCAGGTCAGGAGGAGGTGCTCAACCGTCTCGTTCCTCAGGCGCTCTCCATCAAGTTCTACCGGGCGATCCTCGAGTCCGTCGCCTCCGAGCATGGCGCGCGCATGAGCGCGATGGAGAACGCTACGTCGAACGCGTCGGACATGATTGGCAAGCTGACGCTCTTCTACAACCGCACCCGTCAGGCCGCGATCACCAAGGAGCTCATGGAGATCGTCTCCGGAGCCGAGGCGCTCAAGTAGGGCAGCCGAGCAGTAAGTGACCGGAATTAGACGCTTATTCTCTTCCGTCCTGCGAATTGGACCTCAGATGCCGTGGTTCGCGCATCTGATGTCTTCCCGGCATGTTTACCTATGCGAACGACGGTAAACCTCTCAGCTTCGCTTCTCAAGAACCTCGTCAACGGCAGCAACGTGGAAGGTTGAGCACTACTTCTTCTTGCGCGCGTGCTCGATGCCGCGCTCCAGCTCATCCACGGCACCTTCGATTCCGGCCTTCAACTTCTGCCATGCTCCTGCGCCGCTGCTCTTGAGCTCGCTCAGCTTGTTCTCCACGGCCCGCTTCTTCGGCTCCAGCGCGTCCACTTCCGCCTGGGCCTTTCGCTTCACGTCGTCCGTGCCGTTCTTCGCCTTCTCTTTGAGTTGCGCGATCTCCGCGTTGAGTTGATCCAGACGGGCCTTCATCCGGGACTCGAACGCGTCCTTCTGTTCGCCCACGTAGCGCGCGGTGGTGTCCAACGCTTCACCCGCTTCACGCTTGAGGTCTTTGGCGGTGGTGTCCGCGGCGAAAACGGGAGAGGCGACGCCGCTCGCGGCAATCAGTATGAAAAGGGTTCGCATGGAGTGCATATCTAAGCCATGTGGTCGTCTGCGGGCCACCGGCTTGGGCTATGACGTCGCCCCTATGCTCCTGGCCGAGACGGCTTTCGTCAGATTCGTGGGCCTCACCCGCATCCCGCTGCTGCTCTTCATCGGCCCGCAGGTGCTGCGGCTGGAAGAGGAGATTTGCGAGATTAAAATCCCGCTGGGCTACCGAACCAAGAACCATCTCGGGAGCATGTACCTGGGCACGCTCGCTGCGGGCGCGGACATCGCGGCGGGGATCACCGTGTTGAAGTTGATCCGCGAAGGGCACCCTAAGGTCATGCCCATCTTCAAGAACATGAAGGCGGAGTTCTTCAAGCGGGCGGATGGCGACGTGGTCTTTCGCACCACGCAGGGCAGGGAGATTGCGGACGCGGTGAAACAAGCAGATGCGTCGGGCGAGCGGGTCACCGTTGAGGTGGAGGTGCTCTGCACGGTCCCTAAGAAGTACGGTGACGAGCCGGTCGCGAAGTTCGTGATGGGCCTGAGCATGAAACGAAAATAGGGAGTTGAAAATAGGGAGTTTCTGATGCGAAGCGCGGTGGCGGTGGTGTTGTTGCTGGGGCTGCTCGGTTGCGGCAAGAGTCAGAAGGACCAGTGCGTCGAAGAGGTCAGCGCCAGCTGTGACTACTCCGCGCGCTGCTCCAACCAGACGGACGCGGTGAGGGCCCTGTGCAAGGCGCAGCTGGCGACGGGCTGTGGAGAGACCCGCTGCGCACTCGCGGACGGCGGCACCAGCGGAACGTACAGCGCGGCCAAGTCGGACGAGTGCACCTCTGGGTACGCCAAGGCCGCCTGCGGCACGCCCCCTCCCTCGTGCGCTCAGGTTTGCCAGGAATAAATGGCAATACCTACACCGCATCAAAATCCTGCCAAAGTCCGTCGACCGAACACCGCGCGCGGACTAGTGTTCGCCGCGATCATGGGTTCTGGCCTTTCGCAGTTCGCGCAGCGCTACCTGGTGGGAGGAGAGAAGGCCCGCAAGGAGCTGGATCGCCCCGTCCTGGTGTGGGAGGCGCCCTCTGACGACGAGGACGCCGGCAACCGGTGGCACCACACGAAGATCACGGGGCAGACCACGACCACGGCGAAGCCGGCGGTCAGCGAGCCACTTGTCTACGAGATAAAAAAAGCGGTTGGGAAGGTCAACGCCTTCGCTCAAGGCGTGACGGTGGGGCGAAGCGACAGCAACGACGTCGTGCTGGCCGACACCAGCGTCTCCCGCTTCCACGCCTACTTTCAGAAGGATCGCAAGACGGAGCGGTGGACGGTCGTTGACGCGGAGAGCAAGTTCGGCACGCTGGTGGACGGGCTGAAGATTCCGCCCAACGAGCCCACGTTCCTCAACGACCGGGTGAAGATCTCCTTCGGCCAAGTGGTGGTGACGTATTTCCTCCCTGCCTCGTTCTTCCAGTTCATGGAACATAAGGCTCGGGGCTGAGCGGTCGCTGAGAGCTTGGCCACCTACGCGATTGGCGACGTGCAGGGTTGCTTTGATCCGCTGACGCGGCTGATCGAAGAGATCAAATTTCAACCGTCGACTGACCGCCTTTGGCTGGTGGGTGATCTCGTCAACCGCGGGACCAAGAACGTTCAGGTGCTGCGCTGGGCGAAGGACAACGGGGTCACCTCGGTGTTGGGCAACCACGACCTTCACCTGATCGCTCGCTTTCATGGACTGGCGAAGGAGAAGAAGCGCGACACCGTGGAAGACGTCTTGAAGGCGAAAGACGGCGAAGCGCTGGTGCAGTGGTTGATGGAGCGGCCGCTGATCCATGTCGAAGGCGGCTGGGTGCTGGTGCACGCGGGCCTGCTGCCGGGTGGGACGGTGGAGACGGCGCAGACCTGGGCGCGCAAGGCGGAGGGGTTGCTGCGGCGTTCGCCCGAGCAGTTCTTCTCGCTCGTGAAGGAAAAACAACGCACGTCGTGGGCGGACGCGAAGACGGACGACGAGAAGCTGGCGACGACAGTCGCGGCCCTGACCCGCATCCGCATGGTCGATCGCTCCGGCGCGATGATCACCGACTTCGACGGGCCACTTTCCGAGGCGAGAGCCGACGCGCGCCCCTGGTTTGAAGGGGTGGGTGAGTTGGGTAAGAACATCGTCTTCGGACACTGGGCGGCGCTGGGTCTGCACCTGACGGCCCGCGCCTGCGCGATCGACTCCGGCTGCGTCTGGGGAAATCGCTTAACGGCGCTGCGGTTAGAGGATCGAAAGACGTTCCAAATTCGCCCCTGATCTCCTTGACCGACCCAGGCGCGAAAAGTAGGTTGCGCGCGCTTTTGGGGTCCGCTGACCCGCTTACGCAGTGGAGGCTTCACTTCAATGGTCGCGACGGTTCAGAGTGCAGGGCGAGTCACCCAGATCTTGGGTCCCGTGGTCGACGTGGAGTTTCCTCCGGGAGGGCTTCCGGCGGTTTACACGGCGTTGAAGATCACCAACCCCGGCATCTCCACCGCGGCCGATAACCTCACTGTCGAAGTGGCACAGCACCTGGGCGAGAACACCGTCCGCTGCATCGCCATGGACACCACCGACGGTCTCGCCCGAGGGGTTTCCGTGCGCAACACCGGCGCCCCCATCGTGGTCCCCGTGGGTAAGGGCACCTTGGGCCGCATCCTCAACGTCGTCGGCGAGCCTGTCGACGAGCGGGGTCCGGTGAAGTCGGACCGCGTGATGCCCATTCACCGCGAGCCGCCCAAGTTCACGGAGCAGGACGTGAAGGTTCAGGTCTTCGAGACGGGCATCAAGGTCATTGACCTGCTCTGTCCGTACACCCGCGGCGGCAAGACTGGTCTGTTCGGCGGCGCCGGTGTCGGCAAGACCGTTCTCCTGATGGAGCTCATCCGCAACGCGGCGATTGAGAAGGGCGGCTTCTCCGTGTTCGCCGGCGTGGGCGAGCGCACGCGCGAAGGCAACGATCTCTACAAGGAGTTCCAAGAGGGCGGTGTGATCAACCTCGAGAACCTGGAGAAGAGCCAGGCGGTTCTCGTGTACGGCCAGATGAACGAGCCGCCCGGCGCCCGCGCCCGCGTCGCGCTCTCCGCGCTGACCATCGCCGAATACTTTCGTGACGAAGAAGGCCGGGACGTCCTCCTCTTCGTCGACAACGTGTTCCGCTTCACCCAGGCGGGCTCCGAAGTGTCCGCGCTCCTGGGCCGTATCCCCAGCGCGGTCGGTTATCAGCCCACGCTCTCTACCGAAATGGGTGGTCTGCAGGAGCGCATCACCTCCACCCAGAAGGGTTCCATCACCTCAGTGCAGGCGATCTACGTCCCCGCCGACGACTTGACCGACCCGGCGCCCGCGACCGCGTTCGCGCACTTGGACGCGACCACGGTGCTCTCGCGCGCCATCTCCGAGCTCGGCATTTACCCGGCCGTGGACCCGCTCGACTCCACCTCGCGAATCTTGGATCCGCAGGTCGTCGGTCAGGAGCACTATCAGGTCGCTCGCCGCGTCCAGGGCGTGCTCCAGCGCTACAAGGAACTGCAGGACATCATCGCGATCTTGGGCATGGACGAGCTGTCCGAAGAGGACAAGCAGACGGTCGCCCGAGCGCGCAAGATTCAGCGCTTCTTGTCCCAGCCCTTCTTCGTGGCCCAGGTCTTCACGGGCAAGGAAGGCCGGTACGTGTCGCTGGCGGACACCATCAAGGGCTTCAACGAGATCTGCGACGGCAAGCACGACGACCTGCCCGAAGCGGCCTTCTACATGAAGGGCAACATCGACGAGGTCGTCTCCGAAGCGCGCAAGCTGGCGGCGTAAGGACAGCTCCGTGCGTTGGCTGGCCTTTGGACGGCTGCTGGCGTTGCTCCTGGCCTTCCCGGCGGGAGCGCAGGAGCGAACGAGCAAGCCTCAGGTCTCTTCAGACGGCGTCTACAGCATCCGCTTCGTCGAGCACGCGGACAAGACCTGCGACGTCGAGGTGGACAAGGAACAGACGAAGGCGTGGTCCTTGTCCAAATGCGTGGGGACGGTCGACGATCTTTACTTTGTCTCCACCGACGGTCAGCGCTTCTGGGTGCTGCGGACCTTGGGGGAAAAGCCCAAGACGAAAAAGTCGTCTTGGCACTCGGCGATCGTCGCTGTCCTCTTCACCCAGGACGGCAAGGTGGTGCGGCGCAAGTCGGCGGCGGAGTTGGTCCCTTCCATTCTGCGCGGCGAGGTCAGGCAGATGGAGCGCCACTTCAAGTGGTTGGAAGGTGCGGCGGGCGTGCCAGGGAAAGGGCCTCGGATGAACGACAAAAACCAGGTCGAGTTTGAAGTTGTGGGCGGCAAGCCGTACAAGCTGCCGTTCTGAGTGAGAGGCGGAAGGAAGCCATGGCAAAGCTGACTGTTGAGATCGTCACCCCCGAAAAGCGCGTCGTCTCAATGCAGGCGGACGAAGCCATTGTTCCCGGTGCTCGCGGTCTCTTCGGCGTTCGCCCCGGTCACACCCCGTTCCTCTCGTTGATGGAGCCGGGCGGTTTGACCATCAAGGACGCTGGCAACACGCAGACCTACTTCGTTGAAGGCGGCTTCGTGGAAGTCACCAACGACAAGGTGCTGGTGCTGGCGGACGCGGCTGAGCCCGTGGCGGCGATTGACGTGGAGAAGGCGAGGCAGCGTCTGATCCAGGCGAACGAGAAGCTCAGGGGCCTGAGCGCGGAAGACACGCGCTTTGAGATCGAATCGGCGACGGTGAAGCGCGAGACCGTCCGGATGGCGCTGGCCGCTCGCTGATGTCTTCGCCGTCGTTGGAGCTCGCCGCTTTCCACTCAATGACTCCCACTCAATGACTCGCGCCCTTTGACATTCAAGCCGCGCGGCGTGGCGCGCGGCTTGGGCGAGAAGCCACCAGCCAAGCAGAAGAGCGTCGTCTCGGTGAAGAGCCCAGCCGCCGGACGCTCCCGCGGACTGAGCCGCTGGCTGTGGGTTCGCATGGACCGTCTCCACATTCCGTGGAGCCCTGGCCCACCGAAGGGGGACCACCGTGGAGATGCAGCACGAGGATCTGAGCGCCCTGTCCACCCCGCATCTCATCCGGCTCGCGGTGGCTGAAGCCAAGCTGCTGGTTCGAGCCGAGGTGCTTCACGCCAAAGCGGAGATGAAAGAGGAGCTCACCGCAGCGAAGTCCGCCGGCATCTTCCTAGGAGCCGGGGGCGCGTTGAGCATCTGCGGTCTGACGCTGCTCTTCGTCGCGCTGGCCTGGGTGCTGCCGATAAGCGCTGCCTTGGGCGCGTTGACTATTGGTGGAGTGCTGCTCCTCGCTGCGGGCGGGCTCGTCTACGCGGGCACACGTGGCCTTCCCCGAAAGCCCCTGCCGCGGACGCAGCACCGGCTAAAAGAGGATTTGCAACTGACGAAGGAGCAACTCACGTGAGCCCCGCGCTCAATAACCTTCGCATTGGCCGCGCCGCAACGAACACGTCGCCTCCGGCAAGCGGCTCCTCGCGGGGAGGGTCGCCGTCATGAGCGTGCAGCGAGAACAGAGGGAGAAATCAGCGGACAGGATTCGCGGCGAGTTGATGGAGACCTTGCAGGAGCTGGAGCGCAGAAAGCAACGCGTGCTCGCGGCGCGGGTGCAGCTGACGAGCTTGTTGGTGGCGGTGGGATTCGCCGCGGGTGCGCTGTCCCTCATCGGCGTGTTGGCGACGAAAGGGATTCGGCGGCGCGGTCGACGGATGCGGTTGCGTCGTGACCGCCTGCGCGGAGTGCTGCGCGCCTGGGAACACCCCAAGCGGCTGGCGAGCAGGGGAACGAAACAACGACTGCCCGCTGCGCTGCTGCGGCGCGTGGGACTCACGGTGGGCACCTCCGTCGCCGCACAGCTGGCGCGACAAGTCATGGCGAAACAGCCTGAAATTACAGAATAGACGTCTGCTTTTAGGAGGACAGAAGCGCTCAGTCGACTCCATGAGCGGCAGACGTGCGGGGGCGCCCCAAATTGAGGAGGAATAGACGAACGCGAGATT
>JBQTKE010000422.1:0-2668 GCA_052386435.1 Myxococcaceae bacterium | reverse complement strand
TCAGGAGATCTCCGCTGCGTCCTTAGAGGAGGTGGTGGTCTCGGGGAAGACAGGCATCTTGTCCAACCTCCTCGCGCGAAAACCCATCGTCAGCGAAAGCCTTCCACTGTCCCCACCGCGTGGTTATGTCCCGCCGAAACTTGCGGCTGATCTCCCCGCCTCGCTCGCTCAAGGCCACGACCTTCGTTTCGAAGCACTGCGCAAAGAGTCCGTGAAGAGCGGAGGAGGGGCTCGCCGGGTGGCGCTATTGACGGAGAGCTGGCCGGTCTCGGTCGAGCGGAAGCTCTATCCCGCACTGGCCAAGGACGCGTTTCTGGTCGCGCAGATCAAGAGCCCGTCCTCGCGCGTACTTCCCGGAGGCAAGGCGGAGCTGTTCGTGGGAGCGGATCCTTCCGGTTCGGCACAGCTCGAGCTGATCGCACCGGGCGAGCCCTTTACCCTGCCGCTCGGACTCGACCGCGCGCTGCAGCCGGTGCGCAACGTGAAGCAGGTCACCGCGGAGAAAGGCTTCATCGGGAAGGATGAGATCACTGAGTACGAGGTGACGATCGACGTCGCGAACCCGTACGCCACGGCGATTCCTGTTCGGATCTTTGATCAGTGGCCTGTGGCGGGAGGCAGCGACGTGGAGGTGAAGCTGATCAAGTCGGAGCCTTTGGCTGTTCAGAGCGCGGACAAGGGTCAGCTGGAGTGGCAGCTTTCGCTGGCGCCGCGCGCCAAGCACACCGTGAAGTTCACCTATTCCATCCGGCGCCCCAAAGGCTGGCGGATGAGCCAGAGCCAGTAGGAGACGCCATGAAGCTCACCCATTCCCTTTGGGGCAAGGAGACGCGGCGATGAACGCTCTGATCATGCTGCTGCTGCTGGCCTCCGCGGATCGCGTCGAAGAGGTCACGGTCTACGCCGACCGAGCACAGGTGAAGCGCGTGGCCCAGCTCACCGACTGTTCTCGCCAACAAGTTGTCACCTTCGCGAACCTGCCCGCTTCGGCGGATCTCCATTCTCTTCGCGCGAACGTTTCCGGAGGAGCCCTGGAGGGGCTGCGCAGCGAGCTAGAGCCGCGACGCACGCAGTTTTCAAAGGAGCTCGCCCAGCTTGAGGAGGAGGAACGGAAGCTCGCTCAGGAGCGCGCAGGAGCACTCGACGCACGCAAGAGAGCCCAGAGCAGCAATCTGGTGACGCAGAGCTACCAGCGCCTCGCGTCCGCGCGCGTGGGTCGAGAAATGGCTGACCGCGCGGATCCCAAGTCGTGGGGAGTGGCGTTTGAGGCGTTGCTCAACGCGCGTCTCAAGGCGGCGGACGCGCAAATGGACGCAACCCAGAGACTGCGGATCCTCGACGAACGCAGGGCGGAGCTGACAGATCGACGGCGACAGCTTGAGAGCGGGGCGGGACGACAGCAAGGCTTGGCGGAGGTCCTGGTCGGATGCCGCGACGGACAGAAGCCACGCGTGGAGCTGACCTATCTGGTGGGTGGCGCGTCTTGGGAACCGCAATACGAGGCGCGCGCGCGGGAGAAGCACAGTGAGGTCGAGCTTGCGGTGTTCGGAACAGTGAAACAGTCCACGGGCGAAAGCTGGAATCGCGCGCGGCTGATCCTTTCAACTGCCATTCCTTCGCAGAACGCGACACCCCCGCGGGTGACACCGCTGCGGGTCTATGCACACGAACGGGAGGAGACCAAGCGCCTGCTCGTCCGCCGCGACGAATACATGGAGCAAACACACGCGGGCTCAAGCGACGGCGCGCAACCCAGCGGCGAAGGCCTGAGTGTTCAAGCCCAAGGTCTGTCGGTGCAGCTGACGGCTGCGGAGCTGGTGGACATCCCGGGTGATGGGAACGCCGTGCGCGTGCTGGTGGCGCGCCAGCAGCTGAAATCCAAGCTGGGCTATCGCACGGTGCCCAAGCTCTCGCCCTACGTGTACCGAGTAGCGGAGCTCACCAACACGGTGCCATTCCCTCTCCTCCCCGGTGTGGTGGAGGTCTACCGCGACGGCGGCTTCGTCGCGCGCTACCCGCTTGAGCGCGTTCCCGAAGGTGGCTACTTCCAGCTTGGCTTCGGCGCGGCGGAGTCCCTGCGGGTGACACGAACGGTGCTTCAAGAGCTGAAGAAGGACGTGGGCCTCTTCGGTGGGAAGCGACGCTTTCACTACGCCTACCAATTCGAGCTCGCGAGCTACGAAGCGAAACCCGTGGAGGTTGAGCTCGCGGAGCATGTCCCGATTTCGGAGATGGAGGACGTGACCGTGTCACTGGCCGCGCAGACTTCCGCGACCGCGAAGCTGAGCCCCTCAGATGGAATCGTGACCTGGCGAAGAACTTTGCAGCCTCGCGACACACTCAAGCTCCAGCTGGCGTACGACGTGGACGTCCCGTCGTCATACGAGTCGGGCGGGTTATGAAGCGACGTAGGTGGGGGATCAGCCCACCGCGGCCCGTGGACGCGCCGGTGCTCCCCGCCAGGCCGACTTTCACGCCCTGCCCCACGTTCATCCCCGCGCGCACCAGCAGCTTGGAGAGGTGGCTGTAGCTGGCGAAGGACTGAGGCGGTTGCCACCTCGACCTCCACCTCCCACGGCTCAGGCACCACCCCAGTTTCAACTGGCGATGTGAGCTCCGAACACCGGCATCCCCCGCCCCCATTTGAGGGCGCGCTACCCCTGCGTTC
>JBQTKE010000421.1:0-5221 GCA_052386435.1 Myxococcaceae bacterium | reverse complement strand
CTTGAGCGACTTCTGCGTGTGCCGGCTGGTGACGAGCGCGCGGAGGCGGGCGGCTCCTTCGGGAACCACCGGATGGCAGAAGCCGGTCACGAGCACACCCTTCCGGTAGAGCAGATCCGCCATGCGTTGGGTCGCCACCGCGTCACCCATCAACGCAGAGACAGTGGGATGGAACTCCGCGCCCAACATGTAAAACCCCTGCGCGGCGAGCTGCGCGCGGAAGAAGCCGGCCAGCTCGCGAACTTGATGGCGCGGCTCGGAGCTGGCGGACGCAAGCTCAATGCCTTTGATCGCCGCCGCGCACGCCGCTGGAGAGAGCGCGGTGGAGACGAGGTGCGGCCGCGACTTCTGTCGCAGCCACGCGATGATCTCTTTCCTCCCCGCGACGAAGCCGCCTGCCCCCGCGCCGAAGGCGTGCGCGAGAGAACCGGTGATCGCATCGACCGAGCTTTCGACTCCGAGCAGCTCGACGCTCCCGCGCCCTGTCGGCCCCACGACGCCCAGACCGTGGCTGTCTTCCACGACCACCATCGCCTCGTACTTCTCCGCCAGCGCGCAGATACCGGCCAGGTCAGAGACGGAGCCGTCGAGCGGGAAGACGCCGTCGGTGACGATCACTCGGAAACGTGCGGCGCGTGAACGACGCAGACGGTCTTCCAGATCCGCCGTGTCGTTGTTGCGGTACGTGAAGACGCGCGCGCGGCTCAAACGAACCCCGTCCGCCACGCTGGGCTCGGCCTGCGCGTCGCAGAAGACGTAGTCGCGATCACCCGCGAGCGATTCAAGCAGCCCCGTGTTCGCGTGGTAGACGGACGGGAAAACCAGCGCATCCTCCACGTCGAGGAACTTGGCGATGGTCCGCTCCAGCTCCACGTGCAGCCGCAGCGTCCCGACCATCGGCCGCGCGGATCCTGCTCCCGCGCCGTAGGTGTCGATCGCCGCCTTCGCCGCGCGCTTCATCTCCAGATGACTGGAGAGGCCCAAGTAGTCGGTGCCACAAAGGTTGAGCAACTCCGCTTTCTCCAGAGTGACGCTGGCGCCCGGCGGAGAGTCCACCACCAGCTCGCGACGGAGCAGTCCCGCCTGCTGCAGGTTGTTCGCTTCCTTGGAGAGGAACTCGAGGATCGGCTTGTTCACGTTGCGCTTCCTATGAACCAGACCAGCGACGCCGCACAGGTCTGCCAAGAGAGGTTGGTCTGATCCGCGGTCGCCAGACACCACGTATCGATCGCTTGCGCCATGCTCGCCGGCGCGGGCTCAGGCCCCATCGCCAACTGAAAGTTCGCGGCGAGCGATCCTTGCAGACGGCGCAGGTGGCGCTCCAGCTCGCGACGGTGATCCTTGTGGCGCCGCATCAGCTCGTAGCGCTGCTCCATGGGGATGAGCTGCTTCTCCGCCAACACGTTGCTGACGATCACGTCCAAGGTCAGCGTGCACCCGTGCAGCTCCGCCTTCGGGCGACTCTTGCAGAACTTCCGCGCGGCTTGGGTGAGGCACTCCGCGCGCAGTCGTTCCACGGGTGAGCCACATGCCGTGCGCTCGAGCGCGGACGCGTACTGGTACGCCTGCGCCAGCTGCCCCGGCTTCACCTGCCCCATCGCTTGCAGCGCTTCCGCCAAGTACGCCACGCGGTCCTTCGGTTCGTACGACGCGCGCTCGGTGAGCGGCGGCATCTTGATCGGCTTGGTCCCGGGATTCGCCGCGAGAAGCGCGGCCGCGAGAAGGGTGATCACAGGCGCCCCTTCTGCAGCAGGTACTGCCGTCGGAAGAGATGCACATAGTTCTTCAAGTGCAGGTGGTACGGGTAGACCTGCAGCAGGTCGGTGCGCGTGGAGATCCACTCGGGCTCAAGGAAGATGTCCAAGCTTCCCAACCCCTGCAGTCGACTCAGCGGATAGTCCTTCGCCGCAAACGCCTCGGCGAAACCCGCGCCTTCAATCCGTCCGATGTCGAGACCGGCTTCGCTCAGCAGCACGCCGTAGTGGAAGCTGGGCGCGAGCAACGAAGCGATCTGTCCATAGCGCGCTACTTGAAGCTGAGAGTTGGCCGGCGGCGTGGGCGCCTTGAGCTCCGTCGCGGAGAGCGCAAGGCGCTCGAAGGTCAGCGGCAGCACCTTGCGTCCACCCTCTTCGCCCTCGATGTAGCAAGAGAAGCTCAAGAACTCGTGCGGGGTGCGACGGCGGACCTCCGGCTTGCTCTGCTGCTCCAACTGGTAACGCCGCAGTACCGAGCGCACGTGCGGAAGCGCGCCCGTCTCCGCGAGAAATTTCTCCGGATTGGCCGCGAGCTTCGCGCACGCGCCCTTCGGTGCGCCCCAGTGAACTTGGTACTCGCGGCAGTAACCCGCGGCCTGCTCGTAGCGCGTCTCAAAGAGGAGCTGTCCAACGACGTGCTCGAAGACGAGGCTGGCCTGCGTCGGCCCCGCAGGGGGAAGCGGCCGGTGCGACAAAGAGCGGTAGCGATCCACGCAGGTGCGCGGCTCAAAAGCGTCCTCGCCCGGCTTGGGAAGATTCGTCCAGATGTGGTGCGACGCGCGCGGCGCGGTGGACATCACCTGCCCCTGCGTTCCCAGCATCAGGTCGAGCCGCTCCTTCCATTCGGGCGAGAACGCGGGCGGCTCTTTGGACTCCTTGGGGTGGCGGTAGCGCTCGACGACAACGAGCATGAACTCGTGCAGCTTTCGAAACGCGTAGTGAAAGAGCGGCTCGTCGCGCTGGCGCAGGGTGCAGACCGCGGAGACCTTGCTCTGCTTCTTCTTGCCGCACTCGCCCAGGCTGTCCGCGTAACCCAGGGCGAACGCTCGCCGCACCAGAGCACAGCCGGGATCGTTGGTCTCCGCCTTCTCTGCTTCCTGCGCGGCGGCCTCTTCGTCCGGGCAGTAGTTTGCGCCCACCGCTTCGAAGCCCTGCCGAAACCTGTCCATCAACGTCAGCGCTCGCGCATCGAACGTGGCCACGGCGAGGGTCAGCGCCAGGATCACGCAGACGCTGAACTGCGCCCGCGGCGGAAGCTCTTGCGCCTCCCCCGCGGTGTTTCTGCCCACGGTGATCCGCCGTTGCCGCGAGCCTAAGAAGTGCGACTCCCCGTCCCAGAGCTGCCAGTCGGTGGCCCAACGGAAGTAGTGCGCGCTCCGTTCGCCCAGCCGCCAGAAGCGAAAGACGAACGTGGCGGTGACCACGGCAAAGCAGCCAATGAAAAACGCCGTCCCTCCTTGGATACCCGCCAGCCGCTGCGGACGCAACACACCGCTCGCCACCGCCGCGGTGAGGCCGGAGACGAAGAGCACGCCGGTGGTGAGGGACTTGGCGCCAATCACTCCTTCTTCACCTCCTGCACGCTGCTGACGAGCTTGTCCTCAATGGTGATGCGCCGGTTCTTCGACCTCGCCTCGCGCATCGCGCTCTCCTCCGCGGATGAGAGCTGCCCTGCGAACGCTGGCACCTCTTGCGCGGGTGTGTTGTCCGCGTGGGTACAAAGCACCACGTGTTCGGGAACCTCTGCTCCGTACTTGTGAATCTCGCGGTACGCTGCCAGCGCGCGCCGATAGCCGAGATCAAAGTTCTGATCTTTCTCGCCGTCGTTGTCGGTGTGACCGTGGATGATCAGCAGCCGCTTCGCCAGCCCGCCGGTGTCGAAGTTGAGGACCTCGCCGCCCTGATCAGAGAAGAGCTTGCCGAAGATCTCCCGTCCCTCCTCCGTGACCTCGCTCTTCCCCGTCGAGTAGAGGACGTCGCCGGGCAGGTTCACCATCTTCACCGTCTCGGTGCCCACCGTGTCGCTGACGCCCTTGGTCTGTCGCTGGCTCATCGCCCAGAGGATGACGAAGAAGATCATCACGTTCGTCATCAGGTCGACGTAGATGATCTGCCACGTATCGTAGCTGCGGCGCGGGGCCTTGATCGGAGAGAAGCGTCTCATCGCTGAACCTCGATCACCGCCTTGCTCTCGTGCATGACCTGGAGCCCGCGGCAGAGCGTGTCGAAGTCGTAGTCCAGCGCACGCATGCGTTGGTCGAAGCGCGAGGCGAGGATCTTGTAGAGCGACGAGTAGAGCGCGCCGTAGAGCGTGGTCTTCAGCGCGAGCGCAAGCTGCGGGGACAGCGCTTCGACGGAGACGACGTTACCCAAGCTGTCGAACATGGAGATGAGGCCCAAAACCGTGCCCATCAGGCCGAACAGCGGCATCGAGCCAGAGACGAACTCCAGGTTCACCGCGGAGTGGTCGTAGAGCTCGTGGCACTCCACGTAATACGAGTGCGCGACGTATTCGGCGTATTCGTAGTCCTTGCCCTTGTCGAAGACCGCTTTGAGATCGCGCACCAGCGGGTTGTCAGGCAAACGCAGCCTCGTCCCTTTCTCGAGCGGGCCCACGCGAATCTCGCCGTTGGGATCCCAGCGCAGCGCCAGCGCGTCCTGCAGCGCCACCAACGTCTCCTGAAGCTGGGTGGCCTTGGGCGTGAGGTGCTTGCTGGAGAAGAAGATGGTCACCAGCGAGACCAGCAGCTTCCCCACCTCGGAGCCGGTCGCGTAGACCAACAGCGCCAGGGAGAGCAGCAGCAGCGAGATGAAGAAGTTCTCGGTGATGAAAAACACGCCGGCAATGAGCGCGATGGCAAGGAAGCCCAACACGCCCACCACGCCGGCGCCGGCCACGGACTGGCTCATCGCCAATGCGCTCCGGTTGATGGTCTGGAAAAAACCGGAGTCTTTAAGTTCCGCCATCCGCTTCTCCTTGCTGCGACTGTTCGACGCGCTCGCGCATCTGGCGCAGACGGTCGTTGTAGACGGGGTCATAGTCGACGGACGCCTTCACCAGCGAGCCGACCACTGCGGCGACGAGCAACAACCCCACCGTGCCCACCGCCAGCCGGAAGCGACGCTCTCTTCGTTCCGGAATGGGTGCGTAGAAAAAGTGTGAGAGCGAGACCAATCGGTTGCGTGCGGTGGCTCGGAAGAAGTGGCGATCTGGGCCGGTGGGCTTCTCCCGTTCCACCTCATCGAGAATCCCGCGCGACACGCTGTAGAGGAGCGGAGCGTCGGCGCGCGCGGTGAAGACGCTGGGCGCGGTCTGCGGCGATCGCACCAAATGGAGGTACTGCACCAGATGATCCCGCGCGAAGTTCAGGGCGACATACCCATCCGCGAGCGCGGCGGCGGGACGCGAAGCAAAACGATCGTAAAGCTCGAAGCCCCAACGCACCAGGAAACGCCCCACCTTGGAG
>JBQTKE010000420.1:0-2850 GCA_052386435.1 Myxococcaceae bacterium | reverse complement strand
GGTGAAGGCCGGACGCGCGCCGCCCATCTCGCTGCAGCGCAACAGCTCTATCTCGGTGGGACCGCAGGACGCGCAGGGCCGGCATTCGGTGAGCGTGCAGAAGGTGAAGCGCGGCGACGACGGCAAGCGCGTGAACGACGGTGAGTCGTTGGCGCTGGGCACGCCCGATTTGGTGCTGATCGCTGAAGGCGCGGGCAGCCGGACGCGCGATGCGTTGGGGCTAAAGAGTCTGAACACGTCGCCTGACGCGCAGTACGTGATGGGGATCCTGAAAACGGATCAACCCATGCCGCGCACCTTCCAGCTCACTCGGCAGGAGCTGACGCCAAACGGCGCGACGCAGCCCATCACCGTGCGCACCGGCGCGCAGGGCTTCGGCGAGAACGCGCAGCATTATCTCGTGGCCGCCGAGGTGCCGCCGCACGTGAGGCTCTCACCTGAAGGACTGAAGCCGGGAACGCCGGAGTACGCGGCGGCGAAGCGCACGCTGGAGACGGCGTATTTGCGCGAGAAGGCCGCGGAGCTCTCGGGGCTGCCCAAGGAGAAAGTCCAGGGCTACGAGCTGGAGTGGTATTCGCCGCAGTTCTCCGTGCAGCAGCACATCGCCAACGGCGCCAGCTCCGGAAGCAACGTCGCTATGATTGGTGACGCCGTGGGCAATGCCAGCTTCATCGTGGGCGGAGGAATGATGACCGCGACGGTGCCGCACATCGAAGCGTTCAAACGGCTGGTGCATGCGCTGGAGCGTGGACAGGAACCGCGGCGCGCGCTGAAACGCTACGAAGACGATGCCACCGCGGCGTCATTGCTCTGGGGAGAGAAAGGCATCTCCGAATATTTCCCGGTCTCGGCCATGGACTACGCCACGCCCTACCGCGCGGCAATCGCGTCCTGGAAACGGGGCGAGCACCCGGATCCGCTCACTGCGCTCGAGGTGGAGCTCAGCAAAACGCTGCAGGCAACGCGGCCGGCCGCCCGCCGTCCAGGCCCCGCGCCGACTGTCGTCCGCCACACGCCTTCATTGCCCTCTTCGTACGACCTCGTCGACGGACAGCACGCGTAAGGAAGAAAATTTCAGCTCCCCTCGCCGAAGAGAGGGGTTGAGCAGACCTGGGCACGGGTGGGTCTTCCGTCGCTCTGAAACAGTGCAGCGACAAGGTTGATTTCGCGTACTCGGGAGCACGTGACCTGAGCGCATCATCCTCCGTCGCTTGGTTGGGCGTTGCGTCTCACCTCACGAGTCCCGTTCTGATGGCTCCATCTTTGAGGAGTCCCACGCCGATGAAGTCCCTCCGTTCCTTCGTTTCCCTTCGATTGCTCTGCTCGCTGCTCGCCCCCACCCTCACCGCTTGTCTGAACGGAGGCGACGGCACCACGGGCAGGGTCTCCGAAGCAGCAGTCGACCCGCTGCAGGAGCAGGTCGACGCGGGAGCTGAACCCGAGCCTGAGCCTATGGACGCGGGGCCACTGCGGTACCTCGCGCACATTCAGCCCATCTTCGAAACCACCTGCGCGCCCTGCCACTTCACCAACGCCGCGGGTGGGCTTCGCCTCGACGCGGGCATGGGGTACGCGGCGATGGTCGGACGCGCCGTGCGCCCTCAGTGCAACGACGGCGGCGAGGACACGATCATCGTTTCGCCGGGAGACGCGGGGCACAGCGCGCTCTGGCTGAAGGTGAGCGACGACCCGCGCAAGTGCGGTCAGCGCATGCCGCCGCCGGGCAATAGCAACCGACCGCCGCTCTCCGCCGAGGATCAGGCAAGAATCCGCCTGTGGATCGAGCAGGGCGCCATCAACGACTGAAGTCGCGATTAGAGTGGGCGCGTGCACGACGCCCACGATTTTCTCAGAGCCCTGGCCGTCGTCCTCTGAGTGGCGGCGGTCACCACCGTCCTCTTTCAACGGCTGCGTCAGCCGGTCGTGCTTGGCTATCTCATCGCCGGGCTGATCATTGGCCCGCATGTTCCCCTCCCCCTGGTCGCGCAGTCGGAGATCGTTCACTCGCTCTCCGAGCTGGGGGTGATTCTTCTGATGTTCTCGCTGGGGCTGGAGTTCAGCCTCCGCAAGCTGTTTCAAGTGGGGCCGACGGCGGGAGTCACCGCGGTCATTCAGTGCGGATTGATGGTCTGGCTGGGCTTCGCGGCGGGGAAGCTGTTCGGCTGGACGGTGAAGGAGAGCCTCTTCACCGGCGCGATCATCGCCATCTCCAGCACGACGATTATCGCCAAGGCGTTCGACGAGCAGAACATCCGCGGCCGGCTGCGCGAGCTCGTCGTCGGCGTGCTCATCGTTGAAGACCTCATTGCCATTCTTCTGATGGCGGGGCTCACCGCGGTCTCCACCGATGGCGGGCTCTCCGCGGAGACGCTGGCGGGGACCGCGGGGAAGCTGGTCGCGTTTTTGATTGGGCTGTTGGTGGTCGGGCTTTACCTGGTGCCACGGGCCATTCGCTACGTCATCGCGTTGAAGCGGCCCGAGACGACGTTGATCGCCAGTGTGGGCATCTGCTTCGCGGGCGCGCTGATTGCTCAGGAGTTTGGATACTCGGTCGCGCTGGGCGCATTCATGGCGGGCTCGCTCGTGTCCGAATCCGGTGAGGCGGAGCAGATTGAGCACCTGGTTCAACCCGTGCGCGATGTCTTTGCAGCGATCTTCTTCGTGTCCGTGGGGATGCTGATTAATCCGAAGTTGGTCGCGGCCAACGCGTGGGCGATCGCGGTGCTGTTCGTGATTGTCATCGTCGGGAAAATTCTCAGCGTCACCTTGGGCGCGTTTCTCACCGGAAATGGGACGCGGACCTCTGTTCAAGCCGGGATGAGCTTGGCGCAGATTGGCGAGTTCTCGTTC
>JBQTKE010000419.1:0-1618 GCA_052386435.1 Myxococcaceae bacterium | reverse complement strand
ACGCTGCGTCCTCCCGCGATGGTCACGTACCGCGTGAAGTGGTTGGTCACCAATGAGGGTCGGGTGGAGAAGGCGCACCTGGAACGGAAAGACAAAGACGAGGGTCCGTTCGGCGAATGCCTCCGCGAGAACTTCCGCGTGTGGCGCTACCCGCAGTACCACGGGGAGTGGCAGCACGTTGAGCAGGCCTTCAACCTCCAAGCACGAGAGCGCCGCAGCGAACGCTGACGCACGTGTCCATGTTTCACGTCTAGGGAGGTGTTCCTATGGACGAGAACGAAACGCTCGAGAAAGAAGCGAAGGAACAGTCGACCCGCCCAGACAACTGGCCGGGGATGCCGGCGCGTGCAGACGGTCACGAGGACGAGCAACAGGGCTCGGCGAAGGTCACGCAGGCGCAGCGTGACCTAGAGAAGCTCGTTCAGCCCACGCGACAAGCGTGACGAAGGGGTCAGGCTTTACACTCTTACACTCTGCGGCGCGAAGCACATGCAGGTCTCGTTCCGCAGAGTGTAAGAGTGTAAAGCCTGACCCCGGCTCTTCAGAACAACAGTCGCATCGGGTGCTCGAGCAGCGCCTTGAGTTCTTTTAGGTACCGCGCGCCCACTGCTCCGTCGATGACTCGGTGATCTCCGGAGAGCGTGATCGACATCACCGGCCGCACCACGACACCGCCATCCTTCACCACGGGCTTCTCTGTCACTGCGCCCACCGCGAGGATCGCCGCCTGAGGTGGGTTGATGACCGCGATGAACGAGTCGATCCCGAACATGCCCAGGTTGGAGACGGTGATGCTGCCCCCTGCGTACTCGGCCGGCTTGAGCGCGCGTTTGCGGGCCCGCTCCGCCAACTCGCGCGTCTCCTGAGAGATCTGCGAGAGCGTCTTCTGATCCGCGTCGCGTACGACGGGCGTGATCAACCCGTCTTCGATGGCCACCGCGATCCCGACATCGACGTTGAAGTGCTGGAGGATGCGGTCGCCTTCGTAGCTGCGGTTCATCGACGGCATGCGACGAACGGCGATCGCGGATGCCTTCACGATGATGTCGTTGACGGAGACCTTGGACTCCAGCGCCTTCGCCTCTTCGCGAATGCCCAGGGCCGCCTTCATGTCGACTTCCACCGAGAGGTAGAAGTGCGGCACGCCGGGCTTCACCTCGCCCATCCGCTGCGCGATGACTTTGCGCATGGCTGTGAGCGGAAGCTCGTCCGGAGCACGACGCTCCATCGGTGCCAAGGCGGGCGCGTGCTGAAGCTGCCGAGCCGCGCCGCCTTGAGACATCGCTGCCTCAATGTCGCGTTTGATGATTCGGCCCGAAGGGCCGGAGCCGTGAAGCGCGGCGAGATCCAGTCCTTGCTCGGACGCCATCTTCTTCGCCAGCGGCGAGGCGCGCAGCCGACCGTCGCCCTCATCGGGAGCCTCGCGGTGGAGGTGAACGACCTGCGCGGGAGGACGAGCTAACGCGCTGCCCTGCCCTGCTGCTTGCGCGGGAGGACGGACAGCCTGTCCTCCTGCTTGATCGGGCCGGGCCGACCCTCCGCCCAGGCCTGTGTGCGGGGACGCACGGTTCGCCGAGGTGTTCGCTTGCGGCGCGGAGGGCTGCTTCGCTGCGGCCAC
>JBQTKE010000418.1:0-1558 GCA_052386435.1 Myxococcaceae bacterium | reverse complement strand
GCTGCGAAGCACGCGATCGACGAGGGGCTGAGCTTGGAGCTGGATGCTGCGCTGGCGCTCGAGCATCGACATTACGAGAAGGTGCTGCTCTCGGAGGACCGTCTCGAAGGACTCGCGGCCTTCGCGGAGAAACGAAAGCCGAACTTTCAGGGGAAGTAGCCTGCGGAGAGCCCGCGCCTTCGAGCCAAGATCAAAAGCTTGGAGCAGCAGTGGCAAACGTCCGAACGGCGCGCGAATCGACATTTAACCGCGCGGCACGCTGGGCCGCGCGCAAGAGGCGCGACTCAAGCGTTGAACGCATTCCGCGACTCGGCAGCTGAGGGCGTTAGGCCCGAGCGGACTGCTGAGTACCCTCTGAAATCGAGGTCATCTTCACGTTCGCCTTGTCGATCAAGTCGCGGGCCTTGTCCGCCACATCCGCGCGGAACTCGGGTCCGGTCTTGGTCGCGAACGCGAGCGCCGCCGCTCCGCCCGCGACGATACCGAGCAGGAAGAGGCCAGAGCCGCTCAGCACAGAACGTCCAGGGCGGTAAGTGGTGAGGCCTGCCTTGTGGAGCCAGGCATCACGGTCAAAGTCGATGTTCTTGAGGCTCTTGCGCGCAAGCTTGCTGAGATCACCAACCAGATTTTTGAAGAGGTAGCTCCTGTAAATGTCACTGAGAAGCTTGGTGGCGTTCATCGTCGTAATTCCCCCGTGGATGACGGTTGAGCTTGAAGTTAGGGAGCGAGCTGCCGGCGTGCATCCGCGTGAACGTCGTGAAAACGCACAGCCTGCTTGGGCGCTTGCTCTCCCTTTGGTATGTGCGCGCCCCATGTCCTTCGACGAACAACTCCGGAAGAAGATCGCGGAAGTCGAGCGCGGCGGCGCCCCGAAGTACCACTCCAAGAATCAGGAAGTGGGGAAGCTGTTCGCCCGCGAGCGGATCCGTCTGCTCGTCGACGAAGGCACGTTTGTCGAAGAGGGGAAGCTCGCCAACAACTTGGATTCAGAGCTGCCTTCGGACGGTGTGATCACCGGACTGGCGCAGGTCGAAGGTCGACCCGTGGCGGTGATGGCGAACGATTCCACCATCAAGGCAGGAAGCTGGGGCGCGAGGACTGTAGAGAAGATCCTCCGCATTCAGGAGATCGCGAAGGCCCAGCGGTGCCCGTTGCTGTACCTGGTGGACTCCGCGGGTGCGCGCATCACCGACCAAGTCGAAATGTTCCCCGGACGACGCGGGGCAGGGCGCATCTTCTTCAACGAGGTCCACCTCTCCGGGATGGTCCCGCAAATCTGCCTGCTCTTCGGGCCCTCCGCGGCCGGCGGCGCGTACATCCCGGCCTTCTGTGACATCGTGGTGATGGTCGAAGGCAACGCCTCCATGTACCTGTGCAGCCCGCGAATGGCCGAGATGGTCATTGGCGAGAAGGTCACGCTCGAAGAGATGGGCGGTGCGCGCAGGCACTGCAGTATCTCCGGGTGTGGCGCCGTGCTGGTGAAGACGGAAGCGGAGGCGATCGATACCGCGAAGCAATACTTGCGGCTGCTTCCTACGAACTTCACCCAGACCCGCGA
>JBQTKE010000417.1:0-6429 GCA_052386435.1 Myxococcaceae bacterium | reverse complement strand
GTGCCCATTCGCGGAATGATCCCGAAGCGGCTCGGCTGTTCTCGGTAGAAGCGCACGACGGGCTTTCCCTGGGCCAACTTCTCCGGATCGAAATACATCGGGAGATCCATCAGCACCGTGAAGCGTGGGGTGATGGCGATGTCGTGCTGCAGCCGAGGCCCCGGGAGATCAATAGCCGTCTTGTGGACGAGCCTCCCGTCGTGGGAGATCACGCCGTAGGTCAGGAACGGAGGAAGGGGAGAGTAGTCGATGAAGATCATCTCTCCTGTGCGCGGATCCACCTTCGGGTGCGCGCACATTCCTTTGCCTAACTTCCCCTCGTATTTCTGGATCCCCTTCGTCTCCAAAGTAGAGACATCAATCACGTGCGGCTTCCCGCCCAGCCACCACAGAGCCAGAAGCTGACCCGCGTGAAAGACGAGATCCGTATTCGCCGTGTCTTTATACGGACCCTTTGGGTTTTCGAAGTCCGGCCGCTCCATGATCCCCGTCCACAAGGGACAGCCCGCTTCGAGCTCGGCCAGCAGCGCGCGCGTCTGCACGAAGCGATTGCGGTACGACGCCTGACCGTTCTCAAACGCGACCGCGTGAAGCATCCCGTCGCCGTCGAACCAGTGGTACCGCCCTTTGGGCGTGAAGCGCGGATTGGAGCCATTGCGCACGAAGACGCCACGCAGGTCGCGGGGCAGCTCACCGGCGACTTCCAGCTTCTCCCGCGAGAGCTCCGACAACTGCGGCGCGTAGTTTCCGGACAGATAGGGTTCAGACATGGGCGCCGGACTCTAGACAGAATTGCCCGGGGCGTCCCCACCCGGCGCGGCGCGCAGACCAAGTTCCTGCCCAAAGCTCAAACTCTATTCGCACGACAACGCAGCGCGGCGTCGCTTCCTTCGCAACCTGGTTGCAGACACTGCAGCGGCGTGATCTTCGACTCACCCAAGCGCTCGAGAAGATAGACCCGAACTGGATGCACACCAGCGCTTGGGCCTACGAGTACCCGCGCCACTTCGACGACCTCCGCGCGATGTTGCCGCTGTATGAAAAGCAGGGCGTGCGGGTGATTGAGTTGCTGCCTCATCTCAAGCACGGCGGTGTTGACGGCGGTTACGACATCATCAACCTGGCGCAGGTGGCGAAGGAGTACGGCGGAAACGCGGCATTCAAGCGTTTCGTCAACGACGCCGCGGAGCGCGGGATCGTGGTGGTCACCGACTTGGTCCCCAACCACGTTTCGGACAAACACATCCAGTTCCGGCGATTGCTCCGTCACGACGAAGCCGCTGCCAAGTGGTTCCACGACATGAGCGATGCGAAGAAATTCGGTTCGTTCGTTCGTGAGGAAGACAGTCTGGTGCGGCTGAAGATGCAACACGGCGACGGTGAGAACGCGCCGGTCTCGACCCCGTGGCACGTGTTCAGTCAGGCTTCGGAGAACAACCTCCTCAGCGTCAATCTCAAAGGCCAGTGGAAGCAGTTCTGGCACACGTTTTATCCGCAGCAGCCCGATCTCAACCTCAAGCACCCTCCGGCTTGGCGCTACCTGGTGGATTCCATGGGGTGGAGCTCCAACCAGGGAGTGATGGGAACGCGTCTTGACGCGGTCCCGCACGTCGCGAAGGAGAAGGGGACGGACTTCGAAGACATCCCGCAGACGTTTGCGTTTGAAGCCGCGCTGGCGGCTTATTGGCGACTGGTACAGCCCAAGGGCGTGATCCTTCCCGAAGTGGGCAAACCGTTCGACGCCGCGGCCAGGCATTTCGGCGAAGCGCGAACGCTTCACGGGGTGACGCGCAACACGCAAGGCGACATTCTCTTCGGATTTGATCTCCAGGCAGCCTACCGGTCATCGCTGCTCACCGAGGATCCGGAGTTCCTCCACGCGATGAACGGAGAGTTGGCGGGGCTTCCCGGCAACACCCAGTTCGCGCTTTGGCTGGGCGGACACCATGACGAGCTTCGTTGGGATCTCATCGCTCGGTTGCTGAAAGGCCGAGGCTACAGTGAAGAGGCGGTCGCGGCGATTCAGCAGCGACTCGTGGATGCCGGTGGAAAGCAGTTCGCGGAGCGCGGCTACGGCATTCGCCACGCCACAATGCGCAACGGAGACGAACACGCCATCGCCGGTGACTTTGTGACGGGAATGGGTGGGACCGATGCCATTCCCCTCATGTACGAGGGCGACGAACTGGCGATGCGCAACAGCCAGGAGACGATGGACAAGGCGACCGCCGCGCGCGGTGGCGTGGAGGACACGCGGGACCTGCAGCGCGAGAGACGGACGGCTGCTGACGTCGAGGCGCGGCTGGCGGAAGGTGCGGAACCAATTACTGTCTTCTCCGCGCTGAATGCACTTCGCGCGACCCATCCGGCCATGCGCGCCAAAGTTCAGAAGTTGGCTGCGGGTGAGAACGTGTTTGCAGTCGCTCGAAAGCCGGAAGAGGGCGAGGGCGTGGCTGTGATTCGTAACCTGTCGAACAGCCGGAAGACGGCGCGTCTGTCGCTTGAGGCGTTGCGAGAACAGCTGGGGTGGACAGATCTCCGACCGGAGCAGCTAGAGGACATCCTTCAGGCACAGATGGGCGAGCCGTCGTCATTGCCGCTGAGGATTGAAGACGGCCACCTCACGTGGACGATGGGCCCGCACGATTATGCGGTGCTCGGCCGCAGTCGTTCAGGCGAAGAGCCAGTAAGCTGGTCTGCCTTGTAGTCGGCCCCCTTCAGTCTGGTTACTGCACAAGACATAAATGTGTGTAGTAACTCGTGTGCCAAATGCCATCGCTCTATCGCGAGCTCGGTCTGTCAGCCCAGACCTCCTATGCCGAGGTGTTTGAGCAAGCGCGCACGCTTGACCTGGAAGTTTTGTCGGGCACATTTCAGCGAAGATGTGATTGGCAAATGACCGACTTTCTCGTCAAGACGCCAGACCAGCTAAGGGCGGTCCTACGCGGCTACCGGCGCGAGCGGCGGTGGACTGCGCACACGTCTCCGGCCCCTGCTGAGGCGAAAGCAGCTGCGCCCCGTTAGTCCCGGCTGGCCAGCTCCACGGTCAGCCCGTCGCTCGCGACTTCCAGCGTTCCTGCGAACTCTTCGCGGGCTTGGTGGAGCAGACGCAGGGGATCCATGTCGTGTCGCGAAGACAAGTGGGTGAGGATCAGCCTCTTCGCTCCCGCTTCCTTGGCCACGCGTCCTGCCTCGCGCGCCGTGCTGTGCTTCGTCTCCAGCGCCCGTTCCTGCTCGTCGTCCGAAAACGTCGATTCGTGAATCAGCAGATCCGCGTCCTGAGCAGCAGCGACCAACGCCGCGCACGGTCGCGTGTCGCCGGAGATAACCAGCCGCCGTCCGGCTCGAGACTCGCCGAGCACATCCTGCGGCGTCACCGTGTTCCCATTCCGCGCGGTGACGGACTCGCCGCGCTGGAGCTTTCCAAAATCCGGACCTTCCGGAACGCCGAGCTCACGTGCTCGCGCGAGGTTGAACTTTCCGGGACGCAGATCCTCCTGCAGCACGTACGCGAGCGCGTTCACGCGGTGGTCCACGCCCACGGCCTGCACCGAATAGCCGTGTCGCCTCACGCTCTCACCGCTGCGCAGCTCGACGATCTCCACCGGGAAGGGCAGTTGCTCGACACCCAGGTGAATCGCCTGATGGAGCAGCCGCTTCGCGGGTGGTGGGCCATGCAGGGTGAGCGCTTCGCTGCGGCCGCTCATTCCGAGCGTCCGTAAGAACCCTATGATTCCCAGATAGTGGTCCGCGTGGAAGTGCGTGAAGAAGACCGCGTCCACTCCAAAGCCTGTACCGAATTTGATCATCTGCCGCTGCGAGCCTTCTCCGCAGTCAAACAGCAGCAGGTCTTGGTCCGCCTTCACCGCCAGACCTGAAAGGCCACGGTGAATGGTGGGCTGCGCCGCGGAGGTGCCCAGGAACGTGAGCCGAAGGATGGACATTCCAGCGACGCTCACGACCGACTCCTCCTCAAAACTGACTCAAAACAAGAAACTCGAAAAACAAGCTCCGTGCGAACGCGTGAGTCCGCACGGAGCCAAAGAAGAAACTACGCCGCCGCCTTGCTGCGCGTGGGGACTTCCGCCTGCTTCTCGCCGGCCTCAATCCGCATGCCGTAGAAGCTGCGCCAGACGAAGACCACCGAGATCGCGAAGAACACCGCCGCGAGAATGGTCGTGGTGCGCGGGTTGGTCTTATCCAATTCGTGCGCCAGCTCCACCGCGAGCAGTCCGAACAGGGTGGTGAACTTGATGATCGGGTTCATCGCCACGGACGAGGTGTCCTTGAACGGGTCGCCGACAGTGTCGCCGACGACGGTCGCCGCGTGCAGCTCAGTGCCCTTCGCCTTGAGCTCCACTTCCACCAGCTTCTTCGCGTTGTCCCACGCGCCACCGGCGTTGGCCATGAAGATGGCCTGGTACAGACCGAAGAGGGCGATGGAGATGAGGTAGCCGATGAAGAAGAACGGCTCCACGCACGCGAACGCCAGGGTGCTGAAGAACACGGTCAAGAAGATGTTGAGCATGCCCTTCTGCGCGTACTGGGTGCAGATTTCGACGACGCGCTTGGAGTCCTTCACGGACGCCTTCTCAACGCCTTCCAGCTTGATGTTCGCCTTGATGAACTCCACCGCGCGGTAGGCACCGGTCGACACGGCCTGCATGGACGCGCCGGAGAACCAGTAGATGATCGCGCCGCCGGCGATGAGGCCCAGCAGGAACGGAGCGTGGATGAGCGACAGCTTGTCGACGTTCTGGGTGAGGTTGTCGGTGAGGATCATGATGATCGAGAAGATCATCGTGGTGGCGCCGACGACCGCGGTACCAATGAGCACGGGCTTCGCGGTCGCCTTGAAGGTGTTGCCCGCGCCGTCGTTCTCTTCCAGGAAGTGCTTGCCCTTCTCGAAGTCCAGGTCGAAGCCGAAGTCCTTCTTCACCTCGGCCTTGATGTTGGGAACGTTCTCGATGAGGGAGAGCTCGTAGACAGACTGCGCGTTGTCGGTCACCGGACCGTAGGAGTCGACCGCGATGGTCACCGGACCCATCCCCAAGAAGCCGAAGGCGACGAGGCCGAAGGCGAAGACGGGAGAAGGATCAATCGCCGAACCGGGGATGGGGAACAGTGAACCCACGCCCATCTGCGCGACCAAGTACGCGACGCCCATGAGGACGACGAAGACCACGCCCATCCAGTACGCGGAGAAGTTACCCGCGACCAGACCGGAGATGACGTTGAGGGACGGACCCCCTTCACGCGACGCGGTGACGACTTCGCGCACGTGACCGGACTCAGTGGACGTGAACACCTTGATGACTTCCGGGATGATCGCGCCGGCCAACGTTCCGCAGGTGATGATGGTCGACAGCTTCCACCACAAGGTGGTGTCGCCGTTGAGCTCCGGGATGATGACCGCGGAGACCGCGTAGGTCAGGATGACGGAGACGATCGAGGTCAGCCACACCAGAACAGTGAGCGGCGCTTCGAAGTTCATCTTGTCCGCGTTGCCGTACTTCGCCTTCTGGAAGAGCTCGTTGAGGGTGTACGAGAGGAAGCTCGCGCCCACCATCACGATGCGCATCACGAAGATCCAGACCAGCAGCTGCACTTGAACGCTGGCGCGGGACGCGTCGGGCAGGCCCTTGGTGGCGAGGAGGATGAAGGTGATCAGCGCGACGCCGGTCACGCCGTAGGTCTCGAAGCCGTCCGCGGAAGGACCGACAGAGTCGCCCGCGTTGTCACCAGTGCAGTCCGCAATCACGCCCGGGTTACGCGCGTCGTCTTCCTTGATCTTGAAGACGATCTTCATCAAGTCGGAGCCAATGTCGGCGATCTTGGTGAAGATGCCGCCGGCGATGCGCAGCGCGGACGCGCCCAGCGACTCGCCGATCGCGAAGCCGATGAAGCAGGGGCCCGCGAGCTGGGGGTCGACGAAGAGGAGAATGGTCAGCATCAGCAGCAGCTCGACGCTGATCAGCACCATGCCAATGGACATGCCCGCCTTCAGCGGGATCTCGTAGGTGGGGTAGGGCTTGCCGCGCAGCGAGGCGAACGCGGTGCGGGAGTTCGCGAAGGTGTTCACGCGAATGCCGAACCAAGCCACGCCGTAGCTGCCCGCGATGCCGACGAGCGAGAAGCCGAGGATGAGCGGAACGGTCAGCCACACCGGGTGACTCGGCAGCGGCTTTAGGAAACCGAAGTACGCGACCATGATCGCGCCGATGAACACCTCAAGGAGAAGGATGAACTTGCCCTGGGTGATCAGGTACGTCTTGCAGGTCTCATAGATGAGCTCGGAGATCTCGAGCATCGATTTATGGACTGGCAGGTTCTTGAGCCGGGAGAACTGGTAGATGCCGAAGACCAGGCCGAGCACGGAGACGCCAATGCCGCCCAACAGCAAGGTCCGGGCGCTGGTGCCACCGTGGA
>JBQTKE010000416.1:0-5296 GCA_052386435.1 Myxococcaceae bacterium | reverse complement strand
TCTTCTCCGGCTTCGCGATGGTGCTGACGCTGATGATCCCCGCGCGACAGGTGCTCGGCCTCAAGCACGTGGTCACGCTCAAGCACAGTGAGAACATGAACAAGGTCATCCTGCTCACGGGGATGATCGTGTTCTACGGCTACCTGATGGAGCACTTCGTCGCCTGGTACTCCGGCAACCCTTATGAGTTCGACATGTTCTTCAACGTGCGCCAGCGCGGTCCGTACGCGCCGGTGTACTGGCTGATGATGTTCTGCAACGCGGTCGTCCCGCAGATTTATTGGTTCCCGAAGATGCGGACGAACCTCGTGGTCGTCTTCATCGCGTCCATCCTCATCAACGTCGGCATGTGGTGTGAGCGCTTCGTCATCGTCGTCACCTCACTCCACCGCGACTTCCTCCCAGCGAGCTGGGGCATGTACGCGCCCACTTGGGTGGACCTGGGGCTCTTCATCGGCACGATTGGTTTCTTCGCGATGATGTTCCTGCTCTTCCTGCGCTTCCTCCCCGCGGTGTCGATCGCCGAAGTCAAAGAGCTCAACCACGAGATGGCGCACGACACGCACCACGGGGAGGCGGCATGACCCACGCGAAGATGAGGCACCCCGGGGAGGCAGCATGAGCCACGCGGTCCTCGGAAACCCGCGCGCCTGGATTCTCGGCGAGTTCGCCTCCCCGGCGGGTCTGGTCACGGCGACCAAGCAGCTGCGCGACCACGGCCACACGGCGCTCGACACCTACTCGCCCTACCCGGTGCATGGCGCGTCGGAAGCGATGCGGCTGCCGAAGTCGAAGGTGCCGCTGATTGCGCTGTGTGGTGCGATCGCTGGCGGCTGCACCGCGTACTCGTTCCAGTACTGGATGGCCGCGGTCGACTACCCGCTCAACATCGGCGGTCGTCCGGCGCACGCCTTCCCGTCGTTCATCCCCATCACCTTCGAGCTGTCCGTTCTCTTCTGCGCGCTGGCGATCTTCTTCGGGCTGTTGATGCTGATGAAGCTCCCGCAGCCGTACCACCCGGTGTTCGAGATTGAAGAGTTCGCGAGCGCATCGTCGCACGCGTTTTGGGTCAGCGTGGAGACGGAGACGTTGGAGAAAGACGAGAGCAAGGTCACGCAAGTGCTCCGTCAACACGGCGCCACGCACGTCGCCGTGTGGAAGGAGCCGAATCAGTGAAGCGCGCGCTTCTCTTGGGTCTCGCCGTTTGCACGCTGAGCGGCTGCCGCGAGGACATCTTCCAACGCATGGAAGATCAGCCGAAGTACTTGCCGTACCAGAGCAACGAGTTCTACGAAGACGGACGCGCCATGCGCACGCCGCCGCCGAACACGGTGAGCCGCGAGGCGTACGCGAACGATCGTCTGGAGCTGCGCGGCAATGGCCCTTCTGTCGATGCGGGCTACGCGGTCTCCAACCCGCTGCCGGTGAACGCGGAGCTGCTGAAGAAGGGCCGCCGTCACTTCGAGGTGTACTGCGCGACGTGCCACGGTCTGCTCGGCGATGGAAAGTCGGTCGTCGCGGAGAACATGCCGCTGCGCACGCCGCCTTCACTGCACGAAAAAGCGCAGCGGCCGGACGGCTACTTCTACGACGCCATCACGTACGGCTACGGGATTATGCCCAACTACTCGGAGCAGCTCTCCGCGACGGACCGCTGGGCGGTGGTCGCGTATGTGCGCGCGCTTCAGCTCTCGCAGCGCTCAACGTTGGACTCGGCGCCACCCGCCGTGCGCGAACAGCTCTTGAAGGAGGCCACGCCATGAGCGCGGTTCAGCCGGTTCGAGTCGCAAACATCCCGCCCTTCCAGGGTGGCCAGAAGCTGATGCTGGGCTTCGCGCTCGCAGGGGCGGTGGGCCTGGGGCTCACGTTGCTGGGCGGCTTCATGGATCCCAAGCGCACACTCGCGGCGTATCTCGTTGCGTTCGTCTACTGGGTAGGCGTCGCGGTGGGCGCGTTGCTCTTGCTGACTGCGTTCCACGCGTCGAACGCGCGCTGGATCGTGGTGGTGCGCCGCCTGATTGAGACGCTGGCGCTGCCGACCCTCGTGTTGGCGCCGTTGTTCATTCCGCTCGGCCTTGGGCTCAAACACCTCTACGTCTGGGTGGAGCCGCCCGGGTCTTTGCCGGAGCACATGCTGCACCTGCTCCACCACAAGGCGCCGTACCTCAACGTTCCGTTCTTTCTGATTCGCACCGCGCTCTACTTCGCCATCTGGATCGGCGTGGCGTTCCTGCTCTACAGCTGGTCGCGCAAGCAGGACGGCTCGCCCGGCAACACCGCGCTGACGCTGAAGCAGCGCCGGTTCTCCGCGGGAATTCTTCCGCTGCTGGCGCTGGCCATCACCTTCGCGGCGTTCGACTGGATGATGTCGCTGGAGCCCACGTGGTTCTCCACCATCTTCGGCGCCTACTATTTCGCAGGCGCGTTTCTCTCCGCGATCGCGGTGACGACTTTGATCGCGCTGCGCGGCCGCGGTGAGACGCTGCTCCACCACACGGTGACGCCGGAGCATTTCCACTCGCTGGGCAAGCTGCTCCTCGCGTTCGTCGCGTTCTGGGCATACATCGCGTTCTCGCAGTTCATGCTCATCTGGATCGCGAACATCCCCGAGGAAGTGACCTGGTACCAGTCTCGCATCGGGCCGGGTTGGCGGCCGCTCGCGATCGCCCTCGCGGTGGGCCACTTCTTGATTCCGTTCGCGGCGCTGCTCTCCGCGTCGCTCAAGCGTGTGCCCAAGCTGTTGGCCGCGGTCGCCCTCTGGTGCTTGTTCATGCACTGGATTGATCTCCACTGGCTGGTGCTCCCCACGCTCTATCCGGACGCGCCGCACTTCCACTGGACCGACCTCACCGCGTTCGTGGGCGTGGGCGGCGTCTACGGCGCGTTCGCCGTCTTCCGCTTCCGCGGGGTCGCACCTGTTCCCGTGGGAGATCCCTACCTCGCGCAGTCGATTGGGTACGTGCAGCCATGACCTCGTCTCCCGACAAGCACGCCGTGCCGCTGGAGCCCGAAGAGGACAAGCTCCCCTACGGCAGTCTGGTGCTGGTGGCCGCGCTCTCACTGATCGCCTTCTTCGTGGGCGGCCTCTGGTCGACGTACATCCTGTTGCGCCCGCACAACAGCATGAACCCGGAGATGCGCGCGCCGCTGCCAGTGGCGGTCAATCAGTACGAAGTCGGCATCGTGAACCAGAAGCTGTTCACCGGCGACGTGCGCGCGGAAGAAGCGAAGCAGACGCAGGTGAAGGCGCTGCACAGCTACGGCTGGGTGGACCGTTCGCGGAACGTGATTCACATCCCCATTGAAGAGGCGATGAAGCAGCTGGCCGAGGGAAAGCGATGACGCTCTTGCCTCTGCTCAGCGCGACGCTGACGTTAGCGACCGGTCCGTCGACTCCAGCGTCGGGCGACGCGCGTCCCACCCCTGCGGAGATCTCCGCGCAAGTGGACGTGGTGGAGAAGCTCAACGAGCCGGTGCCGGAGCAGCTGACCTTTACCGACTGGAAGGGGCGTACCGTCGCGGTGCGCGACCTGCTTCACCACGACAAGCCGGTGCTCGTTTCGCTCGTCTATTACCGCTGCCCTTCCCTCTGCCAGCTGCTGCAGAGCGGGCTGGTCACGGGACTTGGTGGCACGGGCTTGAAGTTGGGCCGCGACTACGACCTCGTCACGTTGAGCATCGATCCCAACGAGACCGGCGAGATGGCCACCGAGCGTCGCCGTGGTCACATGCAGGCGCTGGGCGTGCCGGATGCGACGGAACACTGGACGTTCCTCACGGGCACCGAAGCGAACATCCGAACCTTGGCTGACGGGCTGGGTTTTCAGTACGCGTACGACCAGGACCTGGGCCAGTTCGCGCACGCCGCGACCGTTTTTGTTCTCACCCCTGAAGGACGCATCTCCCGCTACCTGTACGGGATGCGCTTCCCCTCGCGCGATTTGAAGTTGGCGTTGGTGGAAGCCGCGGGCGGACGCGTGGGTACCGCCTTCGACCGTTTCCTGCTGACCTGTTACCAGTACGACGCCGCCTCCAAGCGTTACGCCTTCATCGTGAAGAGCGTGATTCAGGGTGGCGGTTTCCTCGTCTTCGTCGCGTTGGGGGCGCTGCTCGTCACCCTCTGGCGCCGGGAGCTCAAGCGGGGTACCGCATGAGAGAACTACTCCGATCCATTCTTTTCCTCCCCCCGGAAGCGTCGACCTTCGCCGAGCGCGTGGACGGTCTTCACTTCTTCGTCCTCATCACGACCATGGTGGTCTCCACCGCCGTGGGCTTGGCGGCGCTGCTCTTCTTCGTGCGGTACCGGCGGAAGAGTCCGGACCAGACCACCGAGCAAGTGAAAGGTCCCATGTGGATGGAGATGAGCTTCATCGTCATCCCGCTCATCTTCTTCGTGGCCTGGTTCAGCTTGGGCTACCGCGACTTCGTGTGGCTGCGCTCGCCGCCCGCGGACGCGATGGACATCTACGTGATGGGCAAGCAGTGGATGTGGAAGTTCAGCTACCCCACCGGTCCCAACTCGGTGGACACCCTGCGCGTTCCCGCGGGTCGGCCGGTGCGGTTGCTCATCACCTCGCGCGACGTGCTGCACTCCTTCTTCGTGCCGGAGTTCCGCGTGAAGCAGGACGCGCTGCCCGGCCGCTACACCCAGCTCTGGTTCACCGCGACCAAGCCCGGCGTGTATCAGATCCTCTGCACCGAATACTGCGGGCTCGACCACTCCATGATGCGCGGTCAGGTCGTGGTGCTGCCGCCTCAGGAATTCGAGTCGTGGATGGCGGCGCAGAAGTCGGCGCAGCCAGCGCTGAGCGAGCGCATTGACGAGCACCCAACCCGCGCGGAGACGGTGCGTCCGACGATGAGCCTGATTGATCAAGGGCGCGCGTTGTCGATCAGCCAGGGCTGCGTGAAATGCCACTCGGTGGATGGCACGTCAGACCTTGGGCCCAGCTGGTTGGATCTCTACGGCCGCGAGCAGGTGCTGGAGGGCGGAGACAAGGTCATCGCGGACGAGGCGTATCTGACCCGTTCGATGATGCAGCCGCTGGATGAAGTCGTCCGAAACTTCAAGCCGACCATGCCTTCGTATCAAGGAAAGCTGGGCGGCCCTGAGACCGCAGCCTTGCTGGAGTACATCAAATCACTTCGGACCACGGATCCGACGCCGCTGGAGAGGATCGAAGAATGAGCGGGCACGCGGCGGAGACAAGGGCGGACGGAATGCCCTCGCGCAGCTATCTGAATGAGCCCGGCGGCGTGAAGGGTTGGTTGCTCACGGGCGACCACAAGCGCGTCG
>JBQTKE010000415.1:0-5420 GCA_052386435.1 Myxococcaceae bacterium | reverse complement strand
GAATGAACCTCGAGAGCCTCTGCGTTTTCTGTGGATCACGACCGGGCACGCTTCCGGCATACGTCGAAGCGGCGCAGTCACTCGGCAAGGCGCTGGCGGCGCGCAACCTTCGGCTCATCTACGGCGGCGGTCGGGTGGGGCTGATGGGCGCGCTCGCGGATGCCACGCTGGCGGCGGGTGGGCTGGTGACGGGGGTGATGCCTTCTCCATTGGGCGATCGCGAGTACACGCACGACGGTCTCACCGAGCTTCACCGCGTGGACACGATGCACCAGCGCAAGGCGATGATGGAGCAGCTCGCCGACGGCTTCATCGCGCTGCCCGGCGGCTTCGGGACGTTTGAAGAGCTCTTCGAGATGATCACGTGGTGGCAGCTGGGGATTCACCGCAAGCCAATTGGGCTGCTGGACGTGGACGGGTTCTTCGCCCCTCTCCGCGCCCTCGTTGATCACGCCATCGACTGCGGCTTCATTCCCCAGACGCAACGGGCGCTGCTGCAGGTCTCTTCTGACGCGGAAGAGCTGTTGGCGGCAATGGCTGCCTACGCGCCCCCTGCCCTTCCGCGTCTGTGGATTACTCGCTCGCAGAGCTAGCGCTCAAAGGCGTTACCTCGTAAACGCGTCGCTGCGACGTTCGTGAGCGAACTGCTGCGCTTCGGGATCCATGGTGCGATCCGCGAAGGCCTTACACTTCGTGCAGGACCACCCGAGCCAACCCTCTTTCACAGCGTGATCGAGACAGCGGTCATAGCTCGAGCAATAGAGGTTGCGGTGCTCCTCCACGGTGCGCTCCGCTCCGAACGGGCCGGTGACGGGCGTCGGGAAGGGTTGGGTCATCACGTCGGGTCTCTCCTCTTGAATTGCCGGCGCCACATAACACGAAGGCGCGGATGTCATTCCTGTTTTGAGATTCTCGGCCACTAAGCCTATCGGTGAAGTTGTGCTATGGGCCCGCGCTCCAGAGGGGGGGCGGTGTCAACGACGGTCGAAGAGCAACGGTTTCTAGCGTTGGCGAAGGCAAGCGCTCGGAAGGTATGGCTCGCCAGCGCGGATGGCATGGCGGTCACGCTTCTTTCGGGCTGGGAAACGCTGAGCGAGCAGCCTATCGAGCTCACCCGCGACGCTATCGCGCAGATGGTCCATCCTGATGATCTGCCCCGAATACTTTCCGAGTGGGGAGCGTGCCTGGCACGAGGTGACCCCATGTTCGAGACGGAGCACCGGCTTAGGACTTCGAGCGGCGAGTACCTGGTGGTGAAGGCGCGCGGTGTCCCGGTTCGAGACGTCACGGGCAAGGTGCTCGAATGGGTTGGATTGGCGGTGGACGTCACCGAGACCCGACGGGCTGAAGATGACCGTCAACGGCTGCTCCTCAGCGAGCAGGCGGCGCGCGCGGACGCGGAACACGCGAATCGATTGAAAGATGAGTTCTTGGCTCGTATCTCCCACGAGCTGGCCACGCCGTTGTTGGGACTGCGGATGTGGCTGGAGGTTTTGGCGCTGGAGAATGATCGCGAGCGGCGATTGGCCGCTCAGCAGGCGCTGCGCCAGTGCATCGAGTCGCAGACGCAGTTGATCAATGACCTGCTCGATTCGTCGCGGGCGCTCACTGGAAAACTGACGGTCACGCTTCGGCTTTGTGATCCCACCCAGCCGCTGGACGCGGCCGTCACGGCGTTGCGGGGGATGGCGGAGAACAAAGGCGTCGCGTTGGACATGGGTTTGCGACCGATAACTCGGGTGAAGGCGGACCCAGCGCGGCTTCAGCAGGTGCTCTCGAATCTGTTGTCGAATGCGATCAAGTTCACGCCGTCCGGCGGGCGCATTCGAATTCGCGTCCGCAAGGAGGGACGCGGCGTCTGTCTGGAGGTCGGGGACACGGGAAGAGGGTTTCCTCGGGAGTTTCAGCCGCTGCTCTTTGCGCCGTTCCGTCAGCAGGAGGAAGGGACCACGCGAACCTACGGTGGGCTCGGGTTGGGGTTGGCGATTGCACAACAGCTGGTGGAGCTGCACGGCGGGAAGATCCGCGCGCGCAGTGAGGGGCCCGGCAAGGGGGCCACGTTTTCGGTCTGGTTGCCGGCAGCGGGAGATGGGCAGGAGGAGTCGGTTGCGCGGCACGTGGAGAGCTCGACACGGCGACTGCAAGGGCTGCGCGTGATGTTGGTCGAGGATGATCTCGCCACGCGCGGCGCGGTCGCGTCGGTCCTCGAACAGCATGGCGCGCGGGTTCAGGAAGTCTCGAGCGCACGCGAGGCGCTTTCTGCTCTGGAGCACTCCCTCCCAGATGTCCTGCTCAGCGACATCGCGATGCCTGGCGAGGATGGGTACGGGTTTATTCAGCGGGTACGCAAGCTCTCGAGTGGGGCCAAAGCTCTGCCGGCTGCCGCGTTGACGGCGCATATGCGCGCGGAAGACAGGGAACGCGCGTTGGCCGCGGGGTTTCAGATGCACATTCCGAAGTCGGTCAATACGGCGGAGCTGGTCACGCTGGTCGGTGCGTTGGCACCGGCGCGGGCGGGTGACGCGGAGCAGTGGTGATGGACGAGTCGGCGACAGGCTTTGGCGACCGCGAACTCCGGCGGGAAAGCGCGCCAACACCGCGGCATTCGGGGCGCTCTTCCGCATGTCGTACTTCTCGCACAGTGCGAAAGACCGTCGACCGAATCGCGCGGGTGCCACCGGCAAATGGTGCTTCTCCACGTTCGAAGCGCGGCGCTACTATTCGCCCGATGCGTTCCTCCGCTCTCGCTCGAGTCCTCGTGGTTCTTCCTCTGTTTCTCGCTGCAGCATGTGGGAAGGGAGGGCTGGACGATACGACGACGCCCGACGCGGTTCCTGTCGAAGAAGGAGCGAGCGAGAGCAGCGGAGAAGACGCGTCGGAGCTGGTCGGCCGCGCTTGCGCCACGACGGCGTTGAGCTGCGGCCCGCATGGCACGTGCGCGGTGGTGAATTCGGCGGCGACGTGTCTCTGCAGCGCGGGCTACAAGGGCACGACCTGCAATGAATGCGCGGCGGGCTTTCACATTGCCCAAGGGCTCTGCGTCGCGGATACGACATGCTTGGCGAACACGTGCTCGGGTCGAGGAATCTGCTCCGATGCTGAAGGCAGCGTGGCTTGCGCGTGCGCTTCGGGAACCACGGGAAGGAACTGTGAGCACTACGCGGACGGAGCGTTCACTCGGAAGTTGATGGTTCCGGGCATGGCGGATCCGGACATCTTCAAAGAGAGCGATGACCTCTATTACCTCTCCGGAACGACGAACGGCCGCGAGCTTCCGATCCTGGAGTCGAAGGACTTGGAGACCTTCACGCTCAAGCGCGTGTATCAGCCGGGCGTGAAGGCTCCCGGCTATACCTGGTGCGACGTTTGGGCGCCGGACCTCTTCAAGCGCGAGGGGAGGTACTACTTGTACTTCTCTTCGCGGCGCACTCCGGCCGGTGGCAACTGTGGCGCCTCGCCGGGCACTGATGTGGCGACGTTCTTCGCAGTGGCGAATGATTCGATGCTCGACTTTGGCCCTCCGCAGGCGATCAATGAAACGACGACGGCCGCGCGGACTTTCACGGCTGCGGGTTGTCCGGCTCAGGGTTGCAACCGCGCGATTCGGATCGACTCGGCGCTCTATGACGATGGTCAGGGCACGCCTTGGCTCTTCTATGTTTGGTTCAGCGGAGGGAACAATCTCTCTGCCTTCCGACTGCTGACGCCCAGCACCATCCTTCCGGTCGCGGGACCAGCTAATTTCGCGGGGCTCTCCGCGGAGGAGGAAGGGATCAATGAAGGGCCGGAAGTCTTCTCACGCAACGGCAAGCTGTATCTGTTCTTCAGCGGCGCTTGGTACAACAGTCAGTACGCGATGTTTTACGTCAGCGCAAACTCGGTTCCGGAGTTGAATCGCAATCGCGTGGTGCGGCGGAACTCTATCGCGGTCCGGAATTCCGCGGGTCGGTTGGTGGAGAGTCACGGACACAACTCGATCACGACTCGACATGGTGAGTTCTTCAATTTCATTCACCAGGGTGAATTCAACGCGGCGGGAGCGTTTACCGGCCGCAGCGTTCACAAGCAGCGGATGGGGTTCAAGGCGAACGGTGACATTGAGAGCTTGAACCAGGTCACGCTGCGGTGGAGCAATGTCCCGGGCCACGTGTACTCGCTGGACGTGATCAAGCGGGATGGGACGAAGGTTGGGCCTTGTGTCAGCGCTGGGGTCTTGGGGAGCGGGCTCGCCTACACGTATTCGGGGATTTGTCCGAGCGGCGCGAACCAGCTTGTTCACAAGGGCGACGTGAAGGCGTTCCGGATTTATTACGCGAACAATGGGGTGTTCACGAAGTACGCCGAAGTGGCTTACGACGGGCACTCGGACGATGTCTTTGTTCCTCTCGCGGGCGGCACGACGACTCTGGTGAACGTGGGATGGAATGAGAAGGAGACGGGCGCGACGTATTCCTTGGACGTTCAGCGCAAGGACACCCGGGCTTGGGTTGGGCCGTGTCTGAACAGCGCGTTGATCAAGAAGTCGCTGTCGCGGGATTATTTGGGGCGGTGTACTTCGGCTGCGAACGTGGCGATCGCGCCTTCGAATATTTCTCGGTTCCGCGTGTGCTCGGCGGTGAATGAAAATTGGGCGGCGGCCAAGTGTGGCGAAACGGTGTACGACGGCGTGCAGACGAAGGTTGAGGTTCTCATCCCGTAGCGCGGGCCTTTCTCCTACTCTTCGTGGCTCCTGAGCGACGCCAGGACGTTTAGGTCTTCGAGGGTGGTGGTGTCTCCGGTGGTTTCTTGGCCGGCGGCCACGTCTCTCAGCAAGCGGCGCATGATTTTTCCGGAGCGGGTCTTCGGCAGGGCTTCGGCGAAACGGATTTCGTCGGGTCTGGCGAAGGCTCCGATCTCTCTCCCGACGTGTTGAGCGAGTTCCTTGCCCACGGCCGGCGTCGCTTCGATTCCCCTTTTCAGCGTCACGAAGGCGATGAGCACGGTCCCTTTCAGTGAATCGGGGCGGCCTACGACGGCAGCTTCTGAGACGCGTTGATCCGAGACCAGCGCGCTTTCGACTTCGGCGGTTCCTAGACGGTGGCCGGCGACGTTCACCACGTCGTCGACTCTTCCGAGAATCCAAAGGTAGCCGTCCTTGTCGAGCTGCGCTCCGTCTCCGGTGAAATACTTCCCGGGCAGGGTGCTGAAATAGGTCTTCTCGAACCGTTCGGCATCGCCCCAGATGGTCCGCATCATCGAGGGCCAGGGCTGGGTGATGAAGAGGCGACCACCCTTCCCTCGTCCAACCGGCTTGCCGGCGTCGTCGAGAACTTGCGCTGCGATTCCTGGGAACGGGAAGGTCGCGGAGCCAGGTTTGGTCGGCGTGGCTCCTGGGAGAGGCGCGACCATGATCGACCCGGTCTCGGTCTGCCACCAGGTAT
>JBQTKE010000414.1:0-4445 GCA_052386435.1 Myxococcaceae bacterium | reverse complement strand
TCTGGGCGCGGACAGCCTCGACATCGTCGAGCTGGTGATGGCGATGGAAGAAGAGTTCGAAGTCGAGATCCCCGACGAAGAGGCAGAGAACATCAAGAGCGTCGGCGACGCGATCAACTACATCAACACGCACAAGAAGTAGGTCGGACCGCCTTACGGGCGGCGGAGGGGCCGGTCTCCAAGGAGCACAACGTGTCGAACCGACGAGTCGTCATCACCGGAACCGGGTTGATCACCGCCCTGGGCACCGGGACTGAGAAGAATTGGCAGGCGCTGCTCGCCGGCAAGTCGGGCATTGGTCCCATCACGCGCTTCGAGGTCGGCAAGATCGACACGAAGATCGCGGGTGAAGTGAAGGATTTCGATCCGGTGCAGTTCATTGAGAAGAAGGAGGTCCGCCGGATGGACCTCTTCACCCAGTACGCGATCGCCGCCGCGGAGATGGCGGTCAAAGAGAGCGGGCTGCCGGTGGGTCTGGACAAGGCCAACGGCTACGACCCAGAGCGCGTCGGCGTGATCGTCGGATCGGGCATTGGTGGCCTCGGGTCGTTGGAAGAGCAGCACAAGAAGGCGCTGGAGAAAGGCTTCGACCGCATCTCGCCCTTCTTCATCATCCAGATGATCATCAACATGGCGCCCGGGCTGATCAGCATGAGGTACGGCGCCAAAGGTCCCAACTGGTCTCCTGTCTCCGCCTGCGCGACGAGCGCTCACGCGATTGGAGAGGCATGGAAGTCGATTCGGCTGGGCGAGACGGACGCGGTGATCGCGGGTGGCTCGGAAGCGGCGATTACGCCTCTCGGCATTGGCGGGTTCTCGGTGATGCGGGCGCTGTCGTCTCGCAACGATGACCCGGAGCGCGCCAGCCGGCCGTTCGACAAGGATCGCGATGGCTTCGTGGAAGGCGAAGGCGCGGGCGTGGTCGTCTTGGAAGAGTTGGAGCACGCCAAGAAGCGCGGCGCGGTGATTCTGGCGGAGCTCGTCGGTTACGGTGCGAACTCCGACGCGCACCACGTGACCCAGCCTGCTCCCGAAGGCGAAGGCGCGGCGCGGTGTATGCGGCTGGCGCTCAAGTCCGCGGGGATCGCGGCCGAGGAAGTGGGCTACATCAACGCGCACGGGACCTCGACGCCGTTCAACGACGCGAATGAGACCAAGGCAATCAAGGCCGTCTTCGGCGAGCACGCGAAGAAGGTGATGGTCAGCTCCACCAAGTCGATGACCGGCCACATGCTGGGCGCGGCGGGTGGCGCGGAAGCGGTGATCTCGACCCTGGCGCTGACCCGGGGTGTGCTGCCGCCGACGATCAACTACACGACGCCGGATCCCGAGTGCGATCTGGACTACGTGCCGAACACCGCGCGCGAAGTTCGTGTCAACGCGGTCATGAGCAACTCGTTCGGCTTCGGCGGAACGAACGCCGTGCTCATCTTCAAGCGATTCAACCGCTAGAGTGGGCCGCGTGAGCGTCGACGGCCCTGTTCAAGCCGGTGGCGGCGCTGAGAGAGGGAACGATGGCTCCGAAGATTGTGCTGGCCTCGGATCATGCCGGCCTGGCGTTGAAGGGCGAGCTGAAGGAGGTCCTCACGTCGCGGAAGCTGACGTTCGAGGATCTGGGAACTCACAACGGCGACTCCGTGGACTACCCGGACTTCGCGTTGCGGGTGGCGAAGGCGGTCGCGTGCGGGGAGGCCACATTCGGCGTGCTCGTCTGCGGGACCGGGATTGGGATGAGCATCGCGGCGAACAAGCACCCCGGGATCCGCGCGGCCCTCTGTAGCAGCGAGTTCGAAGCGCGCATGTCTCGCGCGCACAACGACGCCAACGTCCTCTGTCTGGGGCAGCGCGTGGTGGGCGCCGGCGTCGCTCGGGCGATTCTTGAAGCGTTCGTGAGCGAGCCCTTTGAAGGCGGACGCCATCAGCGCCGCGTCGACAAGCTTCGTGACGCGGAGGGACAGCGATGAGCACGCGCCCCCTGATTGTGGGCCCCCTTCTTCGTGGAGCGTTAGGCAGAGCCATGAATCTGCGGATCCTGGTTGTGGGCGTCGTTCTCTTGTCTTGTGCGGGGTGCGCGAGGTCGAACATCCGGCCCGACGGCAGTCCCAAGCCGAAGCCGATTTATATCGGCGACAAGACCTGCATGGTGCAGGACTTCCCGTCCGCCACGGACGTTCCCGAAGGCTCGCAGAACCTGGGCTGGGTGAGCGTCCCGTACAAGAACGACGACGAGACGACGTACATCGAGCTGCGCACCAAGATCTGCGAGCTGGGTGGCGACGCGATGACCCAGCCCGCGTGGGTAAAGGGCTTCGACGAAAACCCGGAGCTCAAGGCCAACGCCTGGTCGCTGCCGTAACTCTTTTCAAGAGAGAGACTGACCGCCATGGAGAACACCAGGAAGCTGTCGGAAGTGGATCCGGAGATCTTCCGGGTGATTCACGAGGAGACGACGCGGCAAGAGCACGGGCTTGAGCTGATCGCGTCGGAGAACTTCGTCAGCCCCGCGGTGTTGGAAGCGTTGGGCTCGGTGCTCACCAACAAGTACGCGGAAGGCTACCCGGGCAAGCGCTACTACGGCGGCTGCGAGGTGGTGGACGTCGCGGAGAATCTCGCGATCGACCGCGCCAAGCAGCTCTTCGGCGCGGACGCGGTGAACGTGCAGGCACACTCGGGCAGCCAGGCCAACATGGCCGCGTACATGTCCGTGATGAAGCCGGGCGATACCATGCTCGCGCTGGATCTCAATTCCGGCGGCCACCTCACCCACGGCGCGCAGTTCAACTTCTCCGGCAAGCTCTACAAGGTCGTTCACTACGGGCTCGACCGCGAGACGGAGACGATTGACTTCGCGCAGGTCAAGGCGCTCGCCAACGAGCACAAGCCGAAGGTGATCGTCGTGGGCGCCTCTGCGTATCCGCGGACGATCGACTTCGCGACATTCCGGGAGATTGCTACCAGTGTGGGCGCGGTGATGGTGGTGGACATGGCGCACATCGCCGGTCTGGTCGCCGCGGGCGTGCACCCTTCTCCGGTGCCTCACGCGGAGTTGGTGACCACCACGACGCACAAGACGCTGCGTGGCCCTCGCGGCGGCATGGTCCTTTCGAAGGAGCCGTTCGCCAAGGGCATCAACAGCCAGATCTTCCCCGGCATTCAGGGCGGACCGCTGATGCACGTGATCGCCGCGAAAGCCGTCGCGTTCAAGGAGGCGCTGACTCCTGAGTTCAAGGCGTACCAGGCGCAGGTGGTGGCCAACGCCAGGGCGCTCGCGGAGGCGCTGAAGTCCGCCGGGCTGCGGTTGTGCTCGGGCGGGACCGACAACCACCTGATGCTGGTCGACCTGCGTCCCAAGAAGCTGACCGGGAAGCTCGCCGAAGGAGCCTTGGACAAGGCGGGCATCACGGTGAACAAGAACATGATCCCCTTCGATCCCGAGAAGCCGATGACCACGTCTGGCATTCGCGTTGGGACGCCGGCGCTGACAACGCGTGGGATGAAAGAGAAGGAGATGGCGGTCGTCGGCAAGCTGATTGGCCAGGCGCTGGATGGCGCCATCGACGAAGCGGCGCTGGCGAAGGTAAAAGGGCAGGTCAAAGAGCTGGCCACGCAGTTTCCGCTCTACGCGTCTCGTCTGAAGTAGTCAGGCTCTCGATGCGCTGCCCCTTCTGCCAGGACCCGGAGAACAAGGTCATTGACTCCCGTGAGTCCCACGAGGGCGCGGTGATCCGCCGGCGGCGCGAGTGCCTGACCTGCAAGCGGCGCTTCACCACCTACGAGCGGGTCGAAGAGCTCAATCCGCTGATCGTAAAAAAAGACGGACGTCGAGAAGCGTTTGATCGCGACAAGATCATGGCCGGCCTCAAGAAGGCCTGCGAGAAGCGGCCGGTCTCAGTGGAACAGCTGGACGGGTTGATCAGCGATCTCGAGCGCAAGCTTCAAGAGTCCGGTGAGAAGGAAATTACCTCGCAGGTGATCGGCGAAGAGCTGATGCGCCGGCTGCAGTCGTTGGACGAGGTCGCGTACGTGCGGTTCGCTTCCGTGTACCGATCCTTCCGCGACATCGCCGAGTTCATGACCGAGCTGAAGGACCTGCTCGACGATCCGGCTCGGGTCAAGAGCTCTGATCGCAAGCTGAAGACCGGGAAGGCGTGAGTTGCGGTCCGAGCAGCTGATGGACATCGCGCTGCAGGAAGCCGCCAAGGGGCTGGGACGCACCCGTCCCAACCCGGTGGTCGGCGCGCTGATCGTCAAAGACGGACGCGTTGTCGCGACGGGTTACCACCGCGAAGCCGGGACCTCTCACGCGGAAGTCGTCGCGTTGAACGCGGCTGGCGAGAAGGCCCGTGGCGCGGATCTCTACACGACGCTGGAGCCTTGCGACCACCACGGCCGAACCCCGCCGTGCTCGCAGGCCATCCTCGACGCGGGTGTGAAGCGCGTGTTCT
>JBQTKE010000413.1:0-4330 GCA_052386435.1 Myxococcaceae bacterium | reverse complement strand
GGGGTTGACGATGCCCTTCCCCGCGATGTCCGGCGCGGAGCCGTGCACGGGCTCGAAGAGCGGTGTGGAGTCAGGATTGAGGCTGGCCGAAGGCGCCATCCCCAGCCCGCCAATCAGCGCCGCGGCGATGTCAGTGAGGATGTCGCCGAAGAGGTTGGTGGTCACCACGACTTGCAGCGCTTCGGGCCGCAGCACCATCTGCATGGCCAGCGCGTCCACGTACAGGTGCTTCGCTTCAATGCCCGGGTACTCCGCCGCGACTTCTTTGAACGTTCGCAGCCAGAGCTCGTGCGCGGTGATCGCGTTGGACTTGTCGGACATCAGGACCTGCGTGCTGCCGCGCGTTTTGGCGTGAGCGAACGCGGCGCGGATGATCCGCTCCACGCCTTTGCGCGTGTTGATCTCTTCGGAGATCGCCAGCTCGTCGGGCGTGCCCTTCTTGAAGACGCCGCCCACCCCGTTGTATTGGCCTTCAGTGTTCTCGCGGAACACCACGAAGTCGATCTCCTTCTTGCCTTTGCCTTTGAGTGGCGACAGCCGATCCGCGAGCAACTTGAAGGGCCGGTAGTTGATGTACAGATCCAGCCCAAAGCGCATTCCCAGCAAAATCTCTCTCGCATGCGCGCCGTCTTTGATCCGCGGATCGCCAATCGCGCCGAAGAGGATCGCGTCGAAGTCCCTGCGGAAGATGTCCAGCTGTCCCGCGGGGAGCCCCACGCCCGTCTTGATGTAGCGGTCCGCGCCGAAGTCGAACCACTCCAGGTCCAGCGGAAGCTTGCGCGCCTTCGCCACTGCCTCGAGCACCCGAGCGCCTTCCTTCGCGACCTCGATGCCCGCGCCATCACCTGGAATCACCGCGATTTTCGACATGGCGCGTTCCTATGGCTTAGGCCACGTGGGATTCAAGGAGATTGGAGGAGCGACACCGACAGCGAGGTGCTGGTAGATCCAGTGAATGGCGTCGCCTCCCGAGATCGCGCTGGCCCCTGGCAGCAAGCTGGGCCGCTATGAGCTGCGCGAATGGATTGGCGCTGGCGGCGCGGGCGTCATCTGGCGCGCGTTGGACACGCAGTCGCGGTCGGAAGCCGCGCTCAAGATCGTGCGTCGCCGCGCGGACCTCAGTGAAGAACAGGGGACAGAGAAGCTGTTACGCGAGGCCAAGGCGATGGCGCGCGTGCGTCATCCCAATGTGATCGCGATCCTCGACACCGGCGTCGACGGCGACCGCGTGTACATCGCGATGGAGCTGGTGAAGGGCGTCACCCTCAAACCGTGGCTGCGCGAGAAGCAGCGAACCGCCGCGGAGATTCTCCAAGTCTTCGCACAAGCCGGTGCGGGCCTCTCTGCCGCGCATGACGCGGGCGTGGTGCACCGCGACTTCAAGCCGGAGAACATTCTGATCGATGAGCATGGAACCCCGCGCATCCTCGACTTCGGTCTGGCTCTGTCGAATGAGATCAGCTCGTCGCTGTTGCCGCCACCCGTCACCAATCCTGGCGCGCTGAGAGGAAGCCCGGGCTACATGGCGCCCGAGCAACACGTGGACAACGCGGTCGATGCGCGAGCGGACCAATACAGCTTCTGCGTGGCCCTCTACGAGGCGCTCTACAACAGGCGGCTGCGCCTGGGAGAGCACGCGCTCCTCCCGCGAACACCGCCGCGCCCCGACGTGCCTCTCTCGGTACACCGCGCCATCGTGAAGGGTCTGCGCCAAAATCCGCGCGCACGCTTTGTCGATCTGGCGTCGCTGGTCGGCAAGCTCACGCCGAAGCCGTCGTTCTGGCGTCGCTGGTTCCGCTGAGCTTGAAAATGGGTTCCGGTTTGCGTGAGCGCGTGTGCGCCGCTGACGCCTTTGAGGCTTCTGTGCACTGGATCTGCGGTGGGCATCGCTTAAGTTTCGAAGCATGGCTGATGCGGAAGCAGCACTCTGGACGCCACCGTCGAACGAGAAGGATCGCCAGCCGAAAGCGATTGAAGCGCTTCGAGCGGTCCCACTCTTCGCGGAGATGAACGACGGCGAGCTGAAGAAGATTCTCAGGTTGCTCCACCAGCGCACGTATCAACCGAACGAAGTGGTCTTCCGTGAGGGAGATCCCGCGGCGGGCATGTACATCATCATGCGCGGCTCGGTGAACATCGTGGCGCGAATGCCGGACGGCTCCGAGCGGATCTTGGCTCAGCTGGGAGAGCGGCAGTTCTTCGGCGAGATGGCGCTGCTGGAAGACGAACCGCGCAGCGCGAGCTGTGTGGCATTGGAGAAGACGGAGCTGCTCGGCTTCTTCGAACCGGATCTGGACGCGCTCGTGCAGCGCGACGCGCGGTTGGGTTCGCGCATCCTCTGGCATCTCGCTCGGCTGATGGCGGGACGGCTGCGGGCGATGAACGAGACGCTCAAGGCGCAGCGACAATGACTCCAACCCGGCCTCTGGTCCCGCGCGCGCCACCACCCACTCTCGGTCAGAAAGTGGTCCGCACCGGCTTCGTCGGGTTCGTCATCTGCACGGTGCTGGCGCTGCTCTACTTCTTGCGTTTTCTCATCACCCCCACCGCGCTCGCGCTGGTCGGGTTCTATGTGCTCAAGCCGCTGGTGAATTGGCTGGAGAACCGAGGCACGCCGCGCTGGGCGGGCGTCCTGCTCTGCTTGGGGCTTTTCATCACCTCCGTGGTCGGCCTGGTGGCGCTGCTCTGGCCCAGCCTGCGCGACTGGCTCTCACTGCAAGCGGGCCCTTCCTCCGGGCCCAATGTCTTCGAGCTGCAGCTGGGCCAGCGCCTCACCGAATGGGAAGCTTCGGGTCGCCGCGCCTATCCCAACGTGGATTGGGCCGCGGTGATGACCGAAGCGCGCAAGCTGCTCGACACTCAGCGCCGCCAACTCACGGAGACGCTGCCGCTGATCGCGGTGAGCTTGGTCTCCAACGCGACGACCTTCGTGCTCGCGCCGATCATCATGGTGTTTCTGTTGCTCGATGGAGAGCGAATGTACCGAACCGCGGTGTCCTTCATCCCCAACCGCTTCTTTGAAACCACGCTGCTCCTCAGCCACCGCGTCGACCAGCAGATCTCGGGTTATCTGCGCGGCGCGGCGAGCGAGAGCGCGATGGTCACGGTGCTGCTCGCGGGTCTTCTCTATGCCGTGGGCATGCCCAACGCGCTGGTCTTCGCGTCGCTCTATGGCGTTGCCAACGTGATTCCTCTGCTCGGGCCGGTCATTGGGCTCTGCGCGGGGTTGCTCTACTCGCTGATGGATCCGGTGGCGCCGTCCATACCCGTGCTGCTCGGCTGCTACGGCTTCGTCTATCTGCTCGACGCGATGTTCATCAACCCGATGGTGATCGGGAAAAATCTCAACCTGCACCCGCTCACGGTGATCCTGGGAGTGTCCGCGGGAGGCGCGCTGGGCGGCGTCGTGGGCATGCTCGCGAGCATCCCGTTCATCGCGATGGCGAAAGCAGTCGCGGCGACTCTGTGGAACGCGTACCGGCGCGGACAACTGCAGGTCTAGTTACTCGAGCGGCGCCAGATCAGTTGTTGCGGCGTTCTTGTTGCGGCGTTTCTCAATCATCCACACGGCCAAAGCGCCGATCTCGAAGCAGAGGAACATCGGGCCGGCCATCAGGGACATGTTGATGGGATCGCCGGTGGGCGTGACCAGCGCGGCGACGAACAAGCAGAACACCAACGCGTGGCGCTGGTACTTGAGCAGGAAGCTGGCCTTGAGAATTCCGACCAAGCCCAGCACCGCCATGATCAGCGGGAGCTCGAAGATGACGCCGAAGGCGAGCTCCAGCATCAGCACCAGCGACAGCTGCTCCTTCATGGAGAGCATGGGCTTGGTCCAGTTCTCGGACGCGTAGCGCGCGCGGCCCAGTGCCAGGTCCTTCTCCAGCTGCCAGACGTTGCCCAACTGCAGCGCGCTCGCCGGCGCCACCGACGCGAGCAACGCGGCGCCGTCGTCCAACTTCACGCGCGCGACGTCGTAGTCGCCCTTCTCCAGCGCGTCGATCGCGGCCATCCGCTCGTCCATCACCTTGCCGATGATCGCTCTGTCCCCCGGCGCGAAACCGGCCCCCATCGCATCGACCAGGCGGCCCAAGCCCGCGAGGCGCGCGGTCAGCTCGGTCAGCCCTTCGCCCAACTGAATGTCCGCGTGAACGGCGCCTTCACCGGCGGATGCGAACGTCTCCGACGCGGCCTTCGCCACCTGGCCCGCCTTCTCAGCGTCACCAATGCGCAGAAACCGCACCGCTTCTTGCTCACGCAGCTCCGCGGTGTCGATCCGCTTGGAGAGCGCCGCAGTGGCCTCCTCCTGAAGGAGGAACTGGAACATCGT
>JBQTKE010000412.1:0-4948 GCA_052386435.1 Myxococcaceae bacterium | reverse complement strand
CCAGGGCCGGCAAGGTTGCGAAGCTCGTTCAGGTCGGCGCGGACGCTTGCGGTGAACGCAGGAGCCAGCGTTCAAGAGCGTGGTGCGAAATCTCTTCTTGGCTCTGGCAGCGTTGGGGTTCGGAGTCCTCTGGTGCGGCTCCAACACGGCCGTCACGTCGAGTGGTAACCAACAGGCGACCGTTGTCTGGGTCCAGCGAGGAACAGTCTTCCGCCCCTCTACCCTTACCCGAGCTCAGGACGCCTTGAGCTTCGAGCGGACCGGGCAGGAACGTGCGGGCCCGTCCGTTCCGCCTTCCGGAGCTCGAGCGCGTCCCAGAGGTCAACGCTGGCCTGAGCGTTCATCCAGAACTCCGGGCTGGTCTTGAACACTTCCCCCAGTCGGATGGCGGTGTCGGCGGTGACTGCCCGCTTGGCGTTGATGATGAGGTTGATGGTCTGGATGCTGAGGCCCGACTTCTCGGCGAGCGCCGCCTGGGTCATCTCCATGTCTTGGAGGTTGGCCTTGAGTATCTCTCCAGGGGGGGTGGGGCGGCGACGGGTTGGTAGCATGGGTTTCCTCCTTCAGTGGTAATCGCAGACTTCGACTTGATGGGCATTGCCGCCGGTGAACGTGAAGCAGATTCGGAGCTGTTTGTTGATGCGAATGCTGTGCTGGCCTGCCCTTCTCGTCGCGGCTGCGGCAGCCCCTCGGTCAGTGACTTGAAGAGAAACGTCAGTGCGCGGTTGTGCTTCACCACGGCGGTGGTGAGAGCGACGACAGATCCCACCGCGCCGCGTTCGATCTTCACGGGTGCCTGTTCAAACACGGCCGGGTTGTTGTGCAGCTTCTTCAGCGTGAGCACAGCCATGAACAGCGGCCACAGGCAGAACAAGCGCATGCCCTTCTCTTCTCGCGGCAGCGCCCTCGTGTACTCGAACGCGTGGACCGCCTCACCGTGCGCCACGCCGAGCAGCTCATTCAAGGCGTTCACTGCCTGCTGACGCTTGTCTGGATCAATCAGCGTCTCCGGCGTGAGTCCGTGGCGCTTGAGCACATCGCGCGGGAGCCAGCAGTCGCCGCGGTCCAGGTCTTCGCGGATGTCTTTGAGGATGTTGGTGAGCTGAAGCGCTCGGCCAAACGCGACAGCGCGGCTCTCCACTTCTTCGCGCGAGTCATAGAGCTCCGGCGCGTGCCAGAGGAAGAGCGCGGTGAGCATCTCGCCCACGGTGCCGGCCACGTAGTAGCAGTAGTCCAGTGTCTCCTCGAGGTTTGCCAGGCCCAGCTTTCCGCTGCGCTGGTTGCGCTCCACGACCTCGCCCATGCCGCGGGTCATGTCCGAGACACAGCGGGCGATCGGCGCGTGCGTGGGAATGGGCAACGCGGCGAGAGCACGAACAACGTTGCTCGTTCCTCGAACCAACGCGACTTCCGCGGGCGGTGCCTCTCGGCGCAGCGAAGCGGTTGCCTCCAGCTCGAAACGCTCACACGCGGTCCACACGTCCTTTGGCAGCGCGGTGAGGCGAGAGAGCTCCGCGAGCAGGGCCTTGCGTTCCGACGCAGCGCCACGCGCTTCGTCCTCCACGGTGTCGGCGATGCGGCAGAGCAGATACGCGATGGTGACCGCGAGATCCAACGGCGGCGGCAGCGCGGGAATGTTGAGCGCGAAGGTCCGCGACACCTCCGGGAGGATCTGCCGGCAGAAGGTGGCGTCGCTGCCGGTCTGCGCCGTGTGGAGCACGTTCACGCTCATTCTCCTGCTCCGCGGCGGCTGCAGCACGCCGCTGCCGCTATCATCGTTTGCAGCTCTCTCACGATCATCGCGCCGCCTCCAGCCGCGCCGCTTCCGCCAGCATCGTCTGCAGCACTTCACGCGCGTGTTCGACTTTCACATGGCCCGCCTCGACCAGGCGGTTGGCGACCTTCTCAATCCAGTCCCCTCGAGCGCCCGCGGTCACGGCCACGCAGCGCGCGTGCAGGGCCATGTGTCCCTCCTGAATTCCGACTGAGCCGAGTGCTCGAAGCGCGGCCAGGTTCTGCGCGAGGCCGACCGCGACGAGCACCATGGAGAGCTCGCGCGCGGTGTGGATCCGCGAGAGCTTGAGCCCCGCTTGCACGCCCGCATGGACTTTGATGGGCCCACCCACGGTGCCCAACGCCATGGGCATCTCAATCCGGCCGACGAGGTGAGGTCCTTCGAGCGTCCACGTCGAGAGCGGTTGATAACGGCCGTTGCGGCAAGCGTACGCGTGCGCTCCGGCCTCAATCGCGCGCCAGTCCTGGCCGAGCGCAATCGCGGCCGAGTCGACGCCGTTCATCACGCCCTTGTTGTGAGTCGCTGCACGGTACGGATCCGCTTGCGCGAAGCGGCTGGCCTGCACGATGCCTTGCGCGATCTCCATCCCGCGCAGCCCGAAGTCAGCGAGCAGCTCCACGGGAATGCGGCAGTTGGCGCGCGCTTTCCTGCGGTCCGCCAGGTTGGAGAGGATGCGCAGGTAGACGCGTCCACCGGTCAGCTGCTCCACCATGGGCGCCACGCCCTCCGCCATGGTGTTGATCAAATTCGCGCCCATCGCCTCCTGTGTGTCGACGAGCAGATGGAGGATGACGAGTGGCTCGCCCCGTGGTCCTTCTGGGGCGGGGAGGATGCGCACTTCAATGTCCTTGGCTCCGCCACCACGACGCATGAGTGACGGGTGAAAGCTGTTGGCCAACGCGAGCAACTGTTCCTTCGCGGCGAGCAGCTTCTGCTTCGCGACCTCGGGATCGCCATAACGCGTGAGCTGCACCTGTCCAATCATCCACGGCGGATCCGCGTCCGCGGAGAACCCGCCCGCCTCACGAACAATCTTCGCGGCGAACGAGACAGCGGCGACGACCGACGGCTCCTCCACCACCATGGGGACGACGTGATCCTTTCCATTGACGGTGAGGTTCAGCCCCACGCCCAGCGGGAGCTGAAACAGTCCGATGGCGTTTTCAATCATCTGGTTCGCCAGCACGGGATCGAGCGAGCCCTCTCCGCTCAGGGCCGCGGTCTCGGCCGGCAGCAGTCCTGCCAGCTGCGTCAACTTCGCAAGGCGCTCTTCGCGAGGCAGCTTGTGAAATCCTGCCAAGCGGGACGTCAACGCGTCAGACATGGTTATGAATTCCTTTTCTCAGACGTCTGGTTGAGAGGACCGTCGCGTTACATCTGCGCCATCAGCTGCCGAACGCGCCCTTGAGCTGAAGCTTCTGCGACACGCCGACGAGTGCGTCCATCGTCGAGGAGCGCACGGTGCGGCGCCAATGATCGCGACGTCGGCGGCAAAGGTCTTTTCATCGGTGTCCATAGCGTGGGAGCTCGTCTGATGCGGAACTAGGAAAAGAGTCGCGGAAAGGGTACGTCGTCGAACGCGCCGCGCACGGTCTGGGTGATCCACGGCATCGCGCTGCGCACGAGCTGGATCATGGTCTTCGAACGGCGACGCCACGACTCCTGCCGCGGCGAGCTCATCCACTCGGGGAGCGAATGGCCCATCACGCGAACGTATTCGCGCGCCATGACCCGCATGCGCGCGTCGTGCCCGGAGAGCAGCCCCATCGAAGCGGCGCGGCCTTCAGGACTCTCGCGCCAGTAACGGAAGAGCCCACGGCGCAGCAATTCCATCTGGGGGCTGGAGTCGCCGAGCGCTTGGTAGATCGCGGTGGCCAAGTTGATGCGGGTACGCTGCGCGGCTTGACGCGCTCGGGTGTAGCGGTGGAGTGCTTCTCTCTCGTTAGCGCCCGACTGTTGGACCGCTCTTGCCAGCGCCAACGCGTCGTTCGCGCACGAGGTGAGCCCGCTCGCGGTGAGGGGGTGGCAGCAGCCTGCGGCGTCTCCGACCAGGGCGACGCGACCCTTGGCTGTCTGCTCCGGGATCATCGTCACGTTGGCGGCGGTGAGCGGACGGCGCTGCAGCGCTTCGCGCACTGCCTTGCGGAAGGCGGGAGAGAGCGCGGCCAACGCGGCGGCGTTGTCGGAAGCGAGCTCAGACAGATTTTCCGGAACGCGCTCCACGTCAATCATCACGCGCGCATGGCGATGATTGATCCGGTACGCGAGGACGACGGATCCACCGTCGACATAGACGTGGCCGAAGCCTTCGTGCGGCAAGACGTCCGCGGGTACCGTGAGTCCCAACATCGTGGAGAGCGGGGTGCGCGCTTCGGAGATTTTGGCCATGCGGCGGATCGCTGAACCGCGTCCATCCGCGGCCACGACCAGACGCGCCTGCAGCGTGTCGCCCGTCGCGAGCGTAACGGTCACCGCGTCGCTGTCGAGCTCGCTGAGCGCGGCGACTCGGGTGTTGCGGCGAAGCTGAACGCGCGGCAAGGCGGCGACGGTGTTCGCCAAGGCCACCATCAGTCCCGCATGATCCACCGCGGCACCTGGTCCTTCGATCCCCGGAACCTCGTCGTACGGAAGGTGGATGACGTCGCCCTTGGCGGAGACCACCGCGAAGCCCAGCACGTCGCGCGCGCCCGCTTGGTCGAGCGCGTTCCCTAAACCCAGACGGCGCAGGTGCGCGACGCCCGGCGGATGAATCAGCTCACCGGCCAGTTGCTTGGAGCGATCCATGGGCGCATCAACGAGCACGACCTCGCGACCCAAGGACGCGAGCGCCGCCGCGGTGCTGCTTCCGGCCATTCCCGCACCGATGACGAGCACATCCACCCGCTCTGTCGTCAAGAACCCCTCCGGTCCAACGGTGGCGGGCTGTCCTAGAGGGCGGGGACCTGCTTCGTCAAGGCGTCGGAGCGGTTTTGGCGCGGATCAGGCTCTGGCATGCCTGAGCGGCTTTGCGTACCTCTTCCTCAGAGGAGCCGGGCTCGGTCGAGCAGAGGAAGAGATCCTCGCCCAACCGCTTTGCGCCCATTGCGACCGAGACGATGTTCGCTCCCGCATCGGCCTGAAACTGCAGGTTGAAGCGGGTGATCACCGCGTCGT
>JBQTKE010000411.1:0-6509 GCA_052386435.1 Myxococcaceae bacterium | reverse complement strand
GCGGCTCGCTTACGCAGACATCCGCAAGCTGGACGTGCTGCCCGGTCCCGTGACGGTCTACGCGATTCGCGGCGAAGGACGACTCGTCCACTTCACCAGCTTCTTTAAGCACCACCAGGCGTTGATGGCGTTGCTGGTCGAGCGCGCGGGACTGGCGCCCACGCATCTTTGATCTGAGGGTACGAATTCAGCGAAACACCCACCCGAGCCATGCGCCAGTCGTGGCGAGCATGGTGGCGAGGCTGAGAAGCGCCCATTCACGTTTTGCAAGTGAAGGCGGAATCTCTTCGTCTTCTTCGGTTCCGAGCTTCATCCCTTCGTCCTCGGAGACAGCTTCAGTAGGCGAGGCGACGTCATCTCCATCAGCCGAAGGTTCAGGCGTCGAACCGTTGAAGCGCAAGGTGGTTCGACCCATTTCGATCGTGTCGCCGTTGCGAAGCGGATGCTTTCCTTCACAGCGAACCGCGCTCACGAACGTTCCATTCGGCGTGCCCAGGTCCTCTACGGTGAATCCTGTTCCTTCGCGCAACACCCGTGCATGACGTCTCGATACCGAGCGATCGCGGATTCGCAGTGCGCTCTGCTCGCCGCGCCCCAACTCGTCGGATCCGCTGAGAGGAAACACCCGGCCCGCCTCCAACCCGGTCAGCACGGTCAAGGTCGCCGCGCGCGTCGCCACGGGGAGCAGCTCGCCTTGAAAAAGATTGCGGAGGACAGCGACGGTCTCCGCCCCGGCGCGAACGTTCTCACCTTCCACGAGCGCCAATTCCGTGCCGTCAGGAAGCGTGATCCGCTCGCCCGGGGTGAACAGGCGCGCGACGTTGGCGGGAAAGGGAGATCCGTTGATGGGCAGGGACTCGATCAACGTCGCGGTCAGGTGCGTGCCTTGGAGTCGCAGCTCGACGAGTCCACCCATCAATCCTTCGATTCGAACCGCGTCTTCCTCGGCGCCGCCCACGGTCCAGAGTCCCTCTGACAGGTCCAGCTCCGTGGTTTCCAATCCCTGCCGGACGAGCAATCGCATGGGGCGGACGGTTAGCAGCGTCCGTGCCCGCGCTAACCACTTGCAATTCGAAGCCTTCACTCGCACCACCATCTGAAAGCGCGGACGCGAATCGGCGTGTCTTGGACGGTCGGATGCGTAGGATGTCGCGCCATGGCGCAACGACGTTTCCTCCTCGCTCTTTTCACCGCCGCGGCCCTGATCTCTTGCCGCGACGAGCAAGCGGGTCCGAAGAAGAAGGCCTCTCAACCCACCCAGCCGCGTTTCCTCGAAGCGGCGCCCGCGGAGCTCTCCCACCGAAGCGGCGCGACCTGGGGCGGCGGAGCCGTAACCTATCTTGGCTCCAACGTCTCCCCCGCGAAGCCCAAGCCTGGCGACAACGTCACCCTCACGCACTACTTCCGCGCGGAGCGGGCGCCGCCTCAGGGCTACGGTTTCTTCGTGCATGTGCTGGACGCGAGCAACAGCCAGTTTCTTGCGAACTTGGATCACGAAGTCCAAGGCGGCGCGGCGCCTCTGGGAACGTGGAAGCCCGGGAAGATCGTCGAAGACACGCACAGCTTCCGTTTGCCGCCGCAGCTGGGAATGGATCTCCGCTTCGCGCTGGGCTTCTGGCAGGGAGATTCACGACTGCCGGTGGACGCCGCGGACGCGAACGTCGGAGAGAACCGGATGGCGGGGCCGCTCGTCTCGGCGGGGTTGTCGCCACCGCCCGAGTACCGGGTGAAGAAGGTGGAGCGCGCGCCGAAGATCGACGGGGTTCTCGATGACGCCATCTGGAAGGAGGCGACGCCGGTGGAGCTCGTCACCAGCTACGACGGCCGCAAGCCCTCGCTTCGCACCACGGCACGCATCGTTCGAGACGACGAGGGGCTCTATGTTGCCTTTGACTGCGAGGACCCTGACGTCTGGGGAACGCTGCTGACCCGCGACGCGGACATCTACAACCAAGAGGTGGTGGAAGTTTTCCTCGACGCCAACGGGGACGGTCGCACGTACAACGAGCTGGAGGTCTCGCCGCACAACGTGATCTTCGACGCCTATTTCCCAGCGCGGCGTCAGGGAATGGATCTCACCTTCGACGCGAAGATGGAGACGGCGGTGAAGGTCCGCGGAACGTTGGACAACGCCGGCGATCGCGACGAGGGGTGGTCGGTCGAGCTGAAGATCCCGTTCGCGCCGCTCGCGGAAGTGCCTCATCGTCCGCCTCAGTCGGGAGATCGCTGGCGTTTCAACCTCTATCGGCTGGAGCATCTGGACCGGAAGAACGTGGAGGGACAGGCCTTCTCGCCGCTGTTCATCGGCGACTTTCACCACCTCCCGCGCTTCGGGTGGTTGGTCTTTTGAGGTCTTTAAGAGTGCGGTTTGATCTCCCACTGAGCGTCCGCGCAGGAGCGCTCGGCGGGATCGCCGAGGAACCGCAAATAGCCGTTCATCTCGAGAGTGTCGATCAGCTCTTCGGCCTCCAGGTCTGAGAAGTTCTTCTCGCGCACCAGCACGTCACGCATCAGCGATTTGCCACGGAGGTAGCCGACCGGCTCCCCGTGTCCAACCCGCTGCTTCAGCTCTTCGGTCAGCGCCCTGAGGTCGAGCTCTTCGGAGATCATGCGTCAGGGAAACTCCGTCGCGACCGGCGCGTTCGCAACCTCTTTACCGTGAAGAAACGTTTCCACTCTCACCGATTGTCCGTCACTGTGAAATCGCACCGCCCCGTGGAGGTCGGGTCGCAGGCAGCGCGCGCCTTTGTAACGGTCAACCACCTCGGAGTGAGGGAACCCGAAGCGATTGTGGCGACCGACACAGAACACCACGAACTGAGGCCGCGCTGCGTCAACGAAGGAGGGAGTGGAGGAGGTGCGGGAACCGTGATGGGGCGCCTTGAGCACAGTCACTGGACCCGTTCTTAAAGTCTCTTCCCCTGCCGCTTCGATGTCGCCGGTCAAAAGGAACGTGACGTCGTGGTGGCGCGCCAGCAGCACCAGGCTCTGATCGTTTACGCCTTCGAGCAGCGCGCGATCGACAGGCGGCCCCAATGCCTCGAGCGACACCTCGCCCAATCGCAGGGGTGAATGTCCCGCTTCAACTTCCTCGATGAGCCCATGTACGGGCTCGCGAACGGCCCGAGTCAGTGGCCCAGCTCCGGCGTCCTTGGGAAGCCAAAGGCGATCCGCGGGAAGCTCCCTGAGCACAGACGCGAGACCCAACGCATGATCTGGATGGGGATGAGAGAGCGCCGCGAGCTCCAGCTTCTCCACGCCCAGCTCTCGCAAGTACGGCAGGACGAAGCGTCGCCCCGTGTCCGCTCCTCCGGGAACGCCACCGCCGTCGATCAACGCGTGCTCGCCTCTCGAGGAGATGACGATCGCATCGCCGTGGCCGACCGAGAGGAAAGTCACGGTGGTCTCGAGTGAGGTCACAGGCGCGAAAGCGAGGAGAAGAGAGACCGGAGCCAATGCGCCGACCAGACGCCAGCGTCCTCTCGCCAGAGCGAAGGCCCCCAGCCCAACCGCGAAGAGCACCGCGAGCCAACCTCCGAGTGACGGCATCTTCAGAGCGGCAAAAGGCATTGCGGCGAAGGCGTCCGCGATCTTGAGCAGCGCTTGGGAGGTCCAGACGCCCGCGACGAGAACCGGCTTGGCGAGTCCCGGTGACACCGCGTGCAGCGTGGCGCCTCCGGCTGCGAGCGCGGTCAGTCCTGCGCAGACTGGAAGGGCGACGATGTTCGAGAACAGTCCCGCCACGCTGAGGCGATGAAAGGTCGACGCGATGAGGGGAAGGCTGCCGACTGTCACCGCGGCACTGGCGCAGAACGTTCCGATCAAGGACTCGCGCAGCCTCTGAAGTGGGTAGTGCGGGCGCGAAGGGTCGGGCTCGGCGACTGGGATGAGCGCGCGCAGGGCAGGGGAGAGCAGGAGCAAGCTGAGCACCGCGAGGAAGGAGAGCTGCAGCGAGAGAGCCGAGACAGCGCTGGGGTCGACGGAGACAATTCCCACCGCCGCGAACGCCAAGCCATTGAGTGGGTCCGCCCTTCGCCACAGCGAGAGCGCCACCAACAGCAATGACGCCATCAGCGCCGAGCGCACGGCGGGCGCTTGGGTCCCGGTGAAGACGACGTAGAGCCAGACCAACGGAATGGAGAGGGGCGCGGCCAAGCGTCGGACGTCGCGAGCGCTCCCGCGTGTGAGCAGCGTGCGCAAAAGCTTCAAGAGCATGAGCGCGAGCGCCGCTACGTGCAGCCCGCTCACGGAGAGCACGTGCGCGAGTCCGCTGCGGGAGAAGGTCTCTTCGAGCTCGTCGCCGAGTGATGCGCGAAGACCCGCCGCGAGGGTCAGAAAGAGCGCGGCGCTCTGTGGAGTGGGCGCCAGCGCGCGAACAGATTCGGCCAACTTTTGCCGCTGGGATTCAATCGCTGCACGCCAGCGAGAGGGCGGGTCGAGGGTGAGACTGCGCGCGGGGTCGAACGATCCCGTGAAGACGACGCCTTTGCGTCGCAGCGATGACGCCGTGTCGGCTTCACCCCAATTGGATGGACCTTCCGCGGGTTTGAGTCGCGCGTCGAGGACGACTCTTTGGTCCGGGAGCCAGGGCACGGGGCGATTGGAGGAAAGGCGCGCTCGGAATCGAACTGCTGTCTGGTTCACCCGACTGACTGCCAGCTCAAGTTGCCAATAGCCGGGCCGCTCCGAGACGGTCTCGACTTGGCCTTCAACCCGGACTGTTCCGCCTGCTGTGGCCAGTCCGGAAGGAATTTCCACTTTCGCGGCGGACGCAGCCAACCCGGCGCCCAGGCAGAAGGAACCGGCGAGCACCGCCAAGTGTCCTCCCACGCGAGCGCCGCGCAGAAAAGCGAACAGAAAAAACGCGGGCGTCAGCAGGAGGAATAGCGTCAGCGCGCCTGCGGTTGCGTCATGCAACGCGGCTCCAGCAGTCACACCCACAGCAGGAAAAAATGCTGGGCGCAGGCCCAGTCCGTTCCAAGAACCCCGCTCCACCGCCCCCTCCACCCAGCCCCAAACCACTGTTCCCGGACAACAACACTGTACGTCCAGCACCCACAGTGAAAACCGGAGCACCTTAGTCAACGCGTCTCGAACTGGTCAAGCATCGGTTGAAGAAAAGTGTAGGACGTGGTAGGAAATTGAAATTCCCCACCGCGCGGACGCGCGCACCAGGAGGCAGTCCGAGTGCAGACCAGCTTCAAGACGGGCGATAAGGCGGTCTATCCCGGCCAGGGCGTTGGCGAGGTCATGGGGATCGAACACGCAGAAGTGGCCGGCCAGCGCCAGTCTTTCTACGTACTTCGGATCCTTGAAAACGGGATGAGGATCTTCATCCCCATCAACAAGGTCGGCTCCGTTGGCCTTCGCGAGATCATCAGCGAAGAGGACGTGAAGCAGGTCTATTCAATCCTCCGGGAGAAGGACATTTCGGTCGACTCCACCACCTGGAACCGTCGGTACCGGGAGTACATGGAGAAGATCAAGACGGGCTCGGTCTTCGAGATCGCCGAAGTGCTCCGTGACCTCTACCTCCTCAAGGGCGACAAGGACCTCTCGTTCGGCGAGCGCAAGATGCTCGACACCGCGCGGTCGCTGCTCATCAAGGAGCTCTCGCTCGCCAAGGAGTGCACCGAGGACGAGATCGAGGACGACCTGAAGAAGATCTTCAACATCGCGGCCTAACCGCGTAGGTCCCTCCGTTTGTTCAACGCCCTGCTTCTCTTTCGGGAGGCGGGGCGTTTTCGATCATGGACACGACCAACGAGCTGGAAGAAGTCCGAAGCCAACGCGAAGAGCGCATCGCACAGCTTGAGACCCGGCTGCGCAAACCCCGTTCGTTTGGCGTTCGTCCCGAGCTGGCGCTGGTGGCCATGCTCGTTTCCGGGGGGCTGCTCTGGATGCAGCGCCTAGACGTTGCGTACCTGTTCTCGTCGAGCACGCCGATCGTGATTGGCCGGGTGGGGGAGTACGACTTCAGCAGGCTCGCCTCCAACCGCTACGCGCAGATTCAAGGCGTCCCTACGGTGCGCGGCACGTACTTCCAAGATGCTTCACGCATAGGCGTGGTGGTGGGATTAAGGGACACGCCCGTGCTCGTCGCGCGCCCGGCGCTGGACGGGGAGGAGTGGAAGAAGGGGACCGTTCCAGCTCAGCCTGACCAGCGCCCCTTTACGGTCGGCGGGCGGTTGTTGTCCCAAACGGATTCGATTCGATTCAAAGAAGCGTTCCCGCTCCACGCCCAGTTCGGAGAGATTTCGCCGAAGTGGGTGCTGATTGAAGGCGAACAGCCTGGGCGCTCACTCGGAACCTATCTCTCGTCCGGATTGCTCACGCTGCTGCTGCTAGCCAACGCGTACTTTATGGCGCGCGGGCTGCTCCTGCTTGGACGTCGCTAGCCCTTCGGCTGCGTCGACGAAGGCAGCTTTAGTCGTTGAACGCGTCGTCGAGCGCTGAGCGTGACGGCTTCGCCTTCTTCGCGGGTTTCGCAGCCGGATCCGCGCCGTCGT
>JBQTKE010000410.1:0-9458 GCA_052386435.1 Myxococcaceae bacterium | reverse complement strand
CGTGATGATGCGCCGCGCGGCGAAGGACGGCATCGCGCTGGGTCCCAAGCTGGCCACGCACCTAGGCATCCCGCTGTGCGATGCGCTGGGCTACGTCTCGCAGCTGCGCCTGCCCACGGGCGAACCGCTCAACCTCGTTCACCGCGACGTCACGCCAGGCAACATCCTCATCTCCCGCACCGCGGAGGTGAAGCTCACCGACTTCGGCGTGGTGAAGACGTCCGTCAATTCGCGCTCGACTTCCGTGGGGGTGCTCAAGGGGAAGTTCGCGTACATGTCGCCGGAGCAGCTGCAACAGCGGCCGCTCGATCACCGGTCTGACATCTTCTCCTTGGGCGTCGTCTTATACGAAGTCGCCACTGGCCGTCGTCTTTGGAAACGCACCGGTCTGGGTGATCTGATCGCCGCGGTCACGGCATGCGAAGTGCCGCGTCCCACCGACTTCATCCCTGGCTTCCCCGAAGGTTTCGAGCGGATCCTGCTCAAGGCGTTGGCGAAGGATCCCGCGGATCGCTACCAGGATGCGCGCGAGATGATGGCGGACCTGGACGCATTCAAAGTCCAGCAGGGCTACACCAACGGCCGCCGCGAGCTCTCCGCGATGCTGGGAAAGCTCTTCCCCGGCGCCATGCCTGATGCCAGCTACAACTCCAGCTGGGCTTCGCCGATCCAGCCTGGTTCGGTGAGGTCATACGCCGGCGCGCCCGCGCCTTCGCTGTCCGCGAAGAGTGGAAGCGGTCTGGTGATGTCCGCTGAGGATTTTCTCTCGTCCGAAGGGAGCTCGCTGCCTGGTGCTGAAAACGCCCCGTCCTCTTGGTTAGGCAACGGCCAACTTGAAGTCGTGCTCACGCTTGTGGTGGCTCTGGCGGCCACGGCGCTCTTCTGGTGGCGGATTCTCTCAACGTGAGGTTGGCAGTGCCACACATGTCCATTTCAATGGCTGGCCGGAGACCTCCTCCGAGCGGCTCTTTGACCAAAGCGCGGGTCATTCTCGCGGTCGTGTTTCTGGCGAACCTCATCATGTACGGGGTCTACCGAACCGTGCAGCAGAACCGCCGCCAGCAGTCCGCGGTGTCGGTGACCGTGGAGAATTCCCCCTCTACGGCTGCGGTGCCCAGCCCGAAGGCGGCGGCAACGGCCGTAGCCGCGCCGGCTGAAGCGGAGAAGGCCAGCGCGGATTCGGCGCTGGCGCGCGCACACCGCGTGGCCGGCCTGGCGGCGTTGGAAGGTGGCGACTACGTTCACGCGGTGAAGGAGTTCACCGCCGCGCTCCGTTTGGGCGAGTCGGGAACCGACACCGCGGAGTTGCTGCGCATCGCGAAAGATCTGCAGGACAAGGCCGTCGCGCGTGAAGCCCAGGCGAGAGCAGAGGGCGCCGCGGCACCTGTGGCCGAGACGAAGCGCGAGGCGGAGAAGCCGCACGCGCACACGGCTTCGGCGAAACCAGCCGCGGCACCCGCGCGAAAGAAGAGCGGACCGGTGGTGGTGGCGAAGGGTGGCAGCGCGGCCAACGAGCGCGACGGTGCGTCCGGTGTGCTGCTGGTCACTTCGACGCCCTCAGGTCTGTTGGTTGAGGTGGACGGTCGTCGAGTGGATTTCACCCCCACGCGCATGAAGGTTGAAGCGGGTCTCCACACGGTGGCGATCATTCAGGGCGACACCCGTCTCTACGAGCGCAAGGTCGAGGTCGCGGAAGATGGGGTTCACTCGCTCGATCCGGACCTGACGGAGAAGCTGCGTCCGCTGCCGCGGGAAGAGCCGAAGCCCGCGCTTGCTCCGGCGGCCGCGATCGTCGCAGAGCTCGCGGCGCCCGAGCCGGCCGCTGCTGCCCCAGCGGAGACAGCACGCGTCGCCCCCGCGCCCAACCCGACGACTCCGACAGGCGGGACGGGTGGCTCGGCCAACACGCCTGCGTTGCGCGCCTTTGGGGAGCTGCACGTGCTCTCCACCACGGTGTACGGCGACGTCTGGATCAACGGCGAGGCGTACGGCAAGCCGCCGCTGGTCGCGCGCAACATCCCTTCCGGACCCGCGACGATTGAAGTCCGGGTGAATGGATCGGTTCGGCGCACCAAGGTGGTTGAGGTGGAGCCGACGAAACGAACGACGATTCGGCTGCGGTGATCTCGTGCTCCTTCGGCGCATCACCAACGTCAACCGTTTCGTGCGGGATCGCTTTGTCTGGGTCCTGCTCGCTGGGGTGGGGTTGGGCGTGTTGGCGCCGCGCTCCGGTCTCTGGCTCAAAGAGCTGAAGCTGCAGGGCGGCTACGACTTTCCGAACCTTGCGCTGGGACTGATGATGCTATCCGCCAGCGTGCAGTGCGAGCTGCGCGACTTTCGGCAGATCGTCGCGCGTCCTCGGGCAGGCGCGCTGGCACTGGTAGTGCTCTACGTGGTGGTGCCGCTCCTCGCCGCCGCAATCGGAGCCTACGGTGCGCGCTTTGTCCCCGAGGAGCTGCAAGAGCAGCTGCAGGTGGGGCTGATGATGAGCGCGCTGATGCCGGTGGCGATGACCTCGTCCGTCTGGGTTCGTCTCAACGGCGGGAGCCTGGCGTTGCTGTTGGCGCTGATCATTCTAACCACTGCGCTCTCGGTGGCGACCGTTCCGCTCTACCTCACGGCGTTGGTGGGCATCTCCGGTGCGGGCGTTGCGGTACCCACGTCCACCGTCGTGGAGCAGCTGGTGATGAGTGTCACCTTGCCTTCGGTGTTGGGGTTGATCCTGCGCGCGACCTGGTCACGGTGGGTGGATCGCTGGACGCCGCTCTTCTCGCTCTTGGGCAACATCGCGCTGGTGGGCGCGGTGCTGGTGAACATGGCCGTGGCGGCGCCGCACTTGGATCGCCACGGCTCGGCGATCGCCGTGATGTCCGCGATGGCGGTGGGGCTGGCGTTGATCGCGTTCGTGACCGGGCTGGGCGCGGCGCGGTTTCTGGGTCTGGCGCGCGAGGACTCTGTCACGCTGCTCTTTGCGAGCGGAATGCGCTCCAACAGCACAGGCCTCGTGCTGGCGCTCAAGAGCTTCCCGCATATGCCTTTGGTCTGTGTGCCCGCGGCCGTCTACATGATCGCGCAGCACTTGATGGGCGCGACGCTGACGCGGACGATGGAGCGCGCGAAGAGCAGGCTGCTTGGGCCTTCGATTGCGCTCGAGCCGCGCAGCTTGAAGAGCTACCTGGATCGCGTGTTGCCGCATTCGGAAGGAGGTGCCTTCACGTTGATCGTCTTCCGCATGGGGGGCGCTCCACCGCCAGTGGTCTCGAGGGGAATGCGCTCGTTGGTGCGGCAGCTGCGCCGGTGTCTGCGCGTCACCGACTTTCTGTGCGTGATGCCGCCGGACCGCTTCGGCGTGGTGCTGTTGGACGCGTCGGAAAAGGGTCAGGAGTTGGTGCGTGCACGGGTGCGCCGTGAGTTGGGAAGGATCGCGCCCGGGCTGGAGCTGGACAGCGGCCTGGCGCAGGCCTCTCATCGGGTGGGGTCCGGCGAGCAGCTCATCCGCTCCGCGTCCGTGGCGGTGGAGGACACGGTGGCCCACTGATGGATCTGGTTCTGCTGTTCGTGCAAGTGCTGCTGCTGCTGCTGGTGGTGCTGCACAAGCCGGACTTGCCGCGCAACTTCATCTACACGTCGCGGTCTGTCTGGTACCTGCGCGCGACCTCGCTGACCCTCTGGGAATATCTCGGCGCGGTGATCGCCGGCAGTCAGTCGCGCCGGTTCGTGAAGCTGATCAGGGGCCGCGCTGCAGACGTCGCTTGCGGCGCTTTCTTCCCCCGAATTGTCGGAGCGTGAGCAGCGCCGGCAGAGCAAGCAGCAATGGATCGAGCCCGTGCGAGCAGCCACAGGAGCGGGCACCGTCCGGATCTTCGACGGTACCCCAGTCGGACGCATCATCAGGCAGCGGGATGAGTCTCTTCATCGCCGCCTTGGGGTCGAGGATCCCGAAGCCGTAGCGAGGATCGTGTCCGTTCGCGTCCGGCTTGGCGAACGGCGCGGGCCGCGTGGTGGTCTTGATCGCGTCGCGAATCTCCGCGGCGGAGGCCTCGGGCTTGGCGCTGGCGAGCAGTCCGGCAACACCGGAGACGACGGGACACGCTGCAGAGGTTCCACCGAAGAGCCCCGTGTAATCGCCCGGGCTGTCACCTGCCTCTCCAACGATGTCCAACGTGTACGAGCCCGTGGGCGCGGTGACGCTGAGCGCGGCGCCTTGATTGGAAAACGGCGCGACCTCGTCGAAATTGTTGATGGCTCCGACGGTGACGACTTCAGGGAGTGAGTAGAGCTCGTCCGGCTGAAGCTGACGGTTCTCATTTCCCGCGGCGAAGATCACCACTGCGCCTTTTCCGCCGTGACCTTGGGTCGCGACCTCTTGAATGGCGACGCGCAGCGGTTCGGGCACTGGCGTGGGATTGACGAAGCCCCAGCTGTTCGAGAGCACCGCGACGTCAGGGTGGTCGATCGCAAAGCGCATCGCGTCCACATCCGACGAGATAGGCACGGGCGTCTCACGATCCGTGAGCAGTCGAACGCAGCGGACCCTGCATTCGGGGCAGGTGCCGGCCATGCCGATGGAGTTGTTTCCCACCGCGCCCACGATGCCCGCGCAGGCGGTGCCGTGGTTGCTGCCCCCGGTGGGCGAGGGATCGTCGTCTTGATCAACGACGTCGCGGCCGGGCAACAGGTTCGGCGCCAGATCTGGATGCGTGAGATCGCAGCCTGAATCGATCACCGCGATGGTCACGGAAGGAGATCCAGTTGAGACCTTCCAGGCCGCTTCGATGGAGATCTTCTTCAGGTACCACTGCGCGTTGTACGACGGATCGTTCGGGGGAACCGGCAGCGAGTACGACTGACGCTTGAAGCGAAAGTCAGGCGTGATCGAGCCCAGATAGGGCGCGTGCTGAAAAGCCTGGGTCAAGTCCAGCCCGTCGCGCCGACCCATGTCGTCCTTTACCAGCCACATCCGCCGCGAGGGCAGGAGCGCGCGCACGGGTGTTAACCCGAGTTCACGCAAGACCAGCTCGTCCTCGCGAGCGCCCGAGATCATTGCGATGGCTTCAGGGCCAACCTCGGCCTGCGTCTTGCGTCCGTCAGGGTATTGGATTTGGACGGGCGTGATCCCTTTCGCTGCCGGACCCACGCGCCGCACTTGTACAGTGCGACCGTTCTCCATGTACGTGCCGGAGACTGTTGCCGCAGCCAACCCTAGTTTGACTATGAAAATGATAGTCAATATCACTGGACCCCTATGAGACTCGACGCCAGACACTCCGTCAACGTGTGCATCTTGGTGAGTGCGCTCTTGATTAGCACGGGCTGCGGTAAGCCCGGTCCCGACCTGGTGGATGGAGGCACCCACGGCGGAATCGCCAACCCCGGCGAGCCGCGTTGCGAAGCGACAGCGCCTACGTGTCAGGAGCAGTCGCTGACGCAGCTCAACCTCAACACCAAGGTCAATGACGCGGCGACCGTGAGCACGCTGTCGTTCACTCAGGGCGTCTATGTCTCGGGCGTGGACGCGAGCGCGGGCGGCGTGGGGGCGAACACCTCGTACGTCTACGTGAAGTTCACCAAGGACGGGTTGCAGAAGGTCGCGATCCACGACGAGGCCGCGTTGGCGTCGTTGGACTGGGACGTCGCTTTCCGGCGCTTCGTGGTGCGTTTGAACAGCGGCGTCAGTGGCCCGTCGTGCACCGAAGCAGCGCGGTTACCGGATGGAACGTCCTTTGACGACGTCACCGCGACGCCTTCGGGTCTGTCGTGGCGCACCGAAGAGTACTTCACCCCGACGTGCGACCCCGTCCCGGGTCCCAGTGGAATCGGCGATCCGGGGACTGCGCTGGCCAGCTACTGGTCGTATCAGACGTGCGTGGAGATGACCGGCAACGTCTACGTCATCCACCTGCGGGATGGTCGCTATTTGAAGTTTCGCGTCGACAGCTACTACGAGCCCACTCACCAGGAGCAGTGCAACACCACGCATGCCGTCTCCTCCTCACCCGGCAACGGCGCCGCGAACTTCCGGGTGAGCTGGGCCTTCATCAATGCCCCTGCCGCTCCGTAGCACTCTCCTCGCGCTGCACCTCCTCGCGGGGTGCGGCGCGGGAAACGAAGCGTCAGTCCCTTTCGCGCGCCCCACTTTGAGGCGCGCGGACGCGCTGCGGCCGGACAGTCCCGCGACGACGGAGCCGCTTCCGATCTTTTCCCCGTCCGAGACAGTGGAGGACTTCAGTCTCCCCGACGCTTCGTTCGTCGTTCACTTCTCGCGCTCGGGACCCAACGCAGTTCCCGCGGCCGACGTCAACGCGAACAGCGTTCCGGACTACGTCGAAGGGGTGGCCACGACCTACGAGCAAGTCGCGGCGGCGTACGAAGATGTCTGGGGCTTTCGCGCGCCGCTGAGTGATCAAGCGGTGCCGGGAGACAACGGCGGTGACGCACGGTTCGACGTGTACCTGGTCGACTTCGCGGGCCGAGCGGATGGCTCGTTCCGACGCGAATGCCTGCCCGCGGATGCTGGCACGTGCACGGGCTACATCATTCAGGAGAATGACTTCGCGGGGTATCGCTACAGCTCCGCGCTCGAGGGTACGCGCGTGCTCTCCAGCCACGAATATTTCCACGCGGTGCAGGCCGCGTACGACGCGCACCAGGGCTCGGTGTTGGGAGAGGGGACGGCGGTCTGGGCGACTGAGCGCTTTGATTCTTCGCTGACCGACTTCGAATCGCTGGCCGCCGCCTATCTGCAACGACCCGACAAGTCGTTGGAGCAAGAGTCGGGGGGAGGCATTGATGGCTTCGCGTATGGGTCTGCCCTGTTCTTCGAGTGCCTCTCTACGCGCAATGGCGATGACACGGTGAAGAAGCTGTGGACCGCGCTCAGCGACAATGAGGCGTGGCTCCCTAAGCTCAACAGCGTGCTGGTGGGGACGACCGTTCAACAAGAGCTGGATGAGTGCGGACGTTGGAGCTTATTCACCGGAGCGCGAGCGCGCGCTGGCTATGGGCATAAGCGGGCCTCGGCGTTGGTCGCGGCGGCGCTCGAAGAGAAGCCCGCGCCCCTGCTCTTGGATCGGGTGCGCATGTTTGGCACGTCCAGTCGCTACTACCGCGTGACCGGGCTAACCGCGGGAGCGAAGGTTTGGTGGAAACCCGCGTCGGATGCACCGGACGGGGGCGCAGCGTGGTTGCGCGTGCGTACCGCGCGCGATGAGGCAGGACCACCCAGCTTTACCGAAGTGCCCGCGGGACAGGTTACGAATGTTGGCGACGGCGCGAACGCGTTCGTGCTCGTAAGCCACGTGGAACCGCAGGCTGCGAGCGTGCCGATCGCGCTCTGTGTTGGATCCCTCGAAAGCGTGGCCGGCTGCGTTGCTCCCGAAGCGACCGACGGCGGGATAACGGATCCCGAGGAGAATCAAGGTTGCGGCTGTGGAACCCTTCCGGCGTCAGGGCTTTGGCTTCTTCCACTCGCGCTCCTGCTACTGCGCCGAGGGAGAGGATTCGTCGCTGTGTTCGTCCTCACCGTCGCATTTCCCTCATACGCGGGCGGTTCAAGCCACGCTGGAACTGATCTCACGGCGGCGATCTTTGCTCCTGACGCGGGCCGCTTGCTCGCGGTGCCGTCGTCGCCGGATGTCCCAGAGCTCACGACGATCGTCACTGGTACACGCCTTCAGCAACGGTTCAAAGAATCGTCGGTGGCGACGGAAGTGCTGACCAAGACGCAGATTCGAGAGAGCGGCGCGCGCGATGCGGCGGAGGCGCTGCAGTCCCGACCCGGTCTTGAAGTCCTGTCCAACGTCGGCGCCACTGCGGTGCGAATGCAGGGGCTGGGGCCGGAATACAACCTCATCTTGATCAACGGCCAGCGCACCGTGGGCAAGCTCAACGGGGGCGTCGATCTGAGTCGGCTCTCGGCGGAAGACATCGAGCAGATAGAGATCGTGAAAGGTCCCGCGTCGGTGCTGTGGGGGAGTGATGCGCTGGCGGGAACCATCAACATCATCACGCGCAAACCGCAGCGGCCTTTGGGGGGTGCGCTCACGGCGTCATATGGCGTGCTCAATCAGGCGGACGTGGAAGGCGCGGCCGAAGCGTCGAGTGAGAAGTGGGGCGTCGGGCTCAGCGCGGGTTATCAGCGCCGTGACGGGTACGACTACGATCCGTCGACCATCGCCACCAACGGCAGCTCTCTGGACGGCGTGCAGACCGCGCTGACCGGGTCGTATGGTGGCCGTCAGCAAAGTGGCACCCACGCGGATGTGCGCGTCAGCTACGGGCGGCGCGTTCAGCGCGGGATCGACCAGAGCACCGCGGGGGCGATCTTCGATCGCGTGTCGCGGGACAACATGATTGACGCGCTGGGAACGGTGCGCATCCCCGTGGGCGACGGGAACTTTCTCATCTCCACCTCGACCTCTGTCTTCGACCGCCGCTACATCTACGACCAGCGCGGCGGCTTTTCGTTGGACGACGTGGAGGACACGCTGGACTGGAACGTGGAGGTGCAGACGCAGGTGGATCAGCGTTTTGGCAACCACACCGTGTTGGGCGGAGCCACGTTCCTCAATGAGCGCTTGAGCTCGCCGCGGTTGGAGCGCGGACAGGGACGCCGCGGTCGCTTCTCGCTCTTCGCGCAGGACGAGTGGAAGCCCACGGCGAAGCTGGCGCTGGTGGGAGGCGCGCGCTTGGATGTGGACTCGACGTTCGGCGCGGTGGGAACGCCGAGGGTCGCCGCGAGGTGGAGCCTGAAGGAGTCGCTCGCGCGTCGCTTTAGCAGCGGACTGGGATTCCGCGCGCCCACGTTTCAAGAGCTGCTGCTCGACTTCGAGAACCCGTCCGCCGGTTACGTGATCAACGGCAACCGCGATCTCAGGCCCGAGCATTCGTGGGGCACCAACCTCAACGTCGATTGGCAGGCGACAGAGAAGTGGGGCTTCTCGCTCAGCGGATTCTGGAACGAGCTCTGGGACATGATCGGCTACGCCTCGACGAACGAGGGCGAGCTGTTGCGTTTCCAATACGTGAACATCTCGCGCGCGCGTTCGCGTGGCCTTGAGTCGCAAGTGCGTTGGCAAGCCAGCAAGCTCTTCTCAGTCGAGGCGGGCTACACGCTGACCGACGCGCGGAACCTCACAGAGGGTACGCCGCTGGAAGGGCAAGCGTCCCACCGCGCGATTCTGCAAGCGCGCTTCCGTCATCGGCCGTGGGGACTGACCGCGATGGTGCGTAGCTCTTACACGGGGCCGAGGCCGTTTCTCACCGACGCTACGGTCACTCGGAGCCGCGGCTACGTGATGGTCGACGCGCGGGTGGCGAAGACCTTGGGCTCGTACGTGGAGCTCTTCGTCTCTGGGTCGAACTTGGCGGGTTTTGGCGACGCGGCTGAGCTGCCCATCCCGCCGCGAAACGTCTTCGGCGGCGTGACGGTGCGTTACTAGTGGGAGGTCATATGCGTC
>JBQTKE010000409.1:0-6613 GCA_052386435.1 Myxococcaceae bacterium | reverse complement strand
TAACGCCGCGCACTGCCCTGCTCTCTCTGAGCGCGCGCAGGAAAGGGAGATCCGCGGCGCGGAAGGGCTTGCCGTCCTGATGTCGCGCGTTCACTTGCGCGAGCACCATCGCCAGCGCGTGGGTGCTGCCGCCGCCGATCAACGCGCGCACCGGAACGCCGAGCAGCCGCGCGACCGCGGGTGTCGCGTAGGAGATGCTGCCGTCCAGCTCGCCCAAAAGAATGCCCACCTCCACGTTGTGAAGGATCGACTCCATCACCCCGGCCTCGCGGAAGCGGACCTCTTCGGTGCGCAGCGCGCGCGCGTACGACGCTTCCACCGCGGCGATCGCTTCGCCTATCAGCTCCGCCACCACCTCGCAGATCTCAATGGGGACCGCTCCTTCGTTTCTGCGTGCGTACAAGCGGAGGAGCAGGACGTGGAGAATCCGGTACTCGCGTACGAGGTCGTCCGCGTCGAAGCGTTGGCTGTAGCGAAGCGCGCCGTGAGCTCGAACGCTCTCGGGCCACAGCCGCAACGACTCTTCTCCACGCGCCTTGAGGAGTCGGATCAATTCAGAGATCTGCGCATCCAAGGGGGCGCGGAGATCCTTCCCCGCGACTTCCAACTCCTGAAGCTCCACCCGCAGGCGCTTCGACCACAGTCGAACCACCCGCGTTCTTTCCTCCTCCAAGAACGCCGCGAGGGTCTGAAAGGGATCGTCCGCCACGGTAGGAAGCTGTCCATTGTGTAACCGAGGGCAAGGCCGCCCATCGGTCGACTGGCGAGCAAGCAGCCAGCGCGCGGAAAGCCGATGGTTGCGCAGGAGCGTGTTGAGCTCCAGGTTTGCGCGCGATGGTCTCATTGGAACGCCCACCGGATCGCAGCAGCCACCGCCACGAGACAGCGCCCATTTCCGACACGGCGATGGCACACCTCTATCGAGGAGAGTTGGGGAGGTCTGACCGCTGGAGGACGCGCTTGGACACCACCAGCAACTGGGCACTCACCACCACCGCCGCGGTGATCTCTTTCGCATTCGCCACCCCGAACACGCCGCACGTCACGGTGTTGGTTGGGTTGTGGATGGTGGTCACGTTTCTACGCATTGAAGCGCGGCGCTACCGCTATTTCGACCTGTGGAATCGCCGCGTTCGACTGTTGGAAGATGGGTATTGGTCTCCGCTGCTCCGGCGCGAGCCTGTTGATCCGGATGCGTTGAAAGAGCTCGCTCTGGAGATGGAGCGACCACAACTCCAGCTTTCGTATCTGAGCGCCATCGCGACACGCATGAACCGCGCGTACGGGGCGCTGTTACTCATCCTGCTGCTGTCGTGGTTCGTGAAGCTCTACACGCATCCGGCGCCGCCACAGGCCTTGAGCGATCTCGTTCACCGCGCGCACGTCGGTCCGCTGCCCGGCTGGTTGGTGATGATCGCGGTAGGGACCTTCGCGGTCGGCTGCGTCGTTCTGTTCGCCGCGTCGATGGTGTCTCGCGCCCCGCTGGGCGAGCTAAGGACCCGGCCCCACACACGCCGACAATCGATGTGGGAAATGCTCTACCGGCCTTACGAGTTGCGACAACCGAGACGTCGCACGCTGCGCACGCGAAAGACGCAGGAGAGCGCGGTGCGCGAGACATCGCACTAAGGATGTGCCGCGGAGAGCGCCATTTTACAGCCGTCCCGGGGTCGTAACGGCTCCGCCGTCGTGAGCCACCGAACAACCCGAACCCATTCCCAAAAAGTGGTGGTTCTGAACCGGAGTCGGCGCGATCGCGGCGGCCACTGTGGTCACAGGGATGGCGGTGTCCCTCCCGCGCGAACCGTCCGACGTGGGTGGGGACAGGTAGGGTTGCTTCTCTTCCCTTGCGGCAGTCGGTACCGTCGCCCTGTGCATCGTTCTTTGCGGGTCCTTGGGCTGGCCCTCATTCTCACAAGCTGTGCCCCGAAGACCCTCGAAGCCAAGCTCCTCCACGCGGAGCGGCGGGCCAATGACGTGGAGAAGAGCCTGGAGAAGGCCGAACGCGCCATGTCCGAGGTGAAGCCGGACGCGGCGGAGGGCTACCTCGACGACGCCAAGAAAGGCCTGCTCGACGAGGACATCGACTACTACCCCGAGCACACGATGCTTCGGGATCGCTACAAGGCCGACCTCGCGAAGATTCCGCTCGTTCAGGCCGAGCTCGCGCGGCGCGAGCGTGAAGCCCGGATTCAGAAGCGGATCAGAGCGTTGCAGGAAGCACGCGTCGCGTTCGAGAAAGCGATGGAAGCGGTGCGCTCAGACCTAGACGAGGCGAAGGACGCGCGCGAAGAAGTGGAAGAGGCGATCGCGGACGGGAAGGACGTGTCCGATGCGCCCGCGTTCGTCGCGGAAGTGCAGGAAGCGAAAAAGAGCCTCGAGCGTGCGCAGCCGCGGATCCGGATGGCCGAGCAAACGTTGGCCTTCGAGAAGGGCCCGAAGGCGCTCTACGAAAAAACGGTGGAGCGCGACCGAGATGCTCGTGGGGAGAAGGACCGCCAGGAGCGCGCGGAAGAGCTGCTCAAGGTCCGCGACTCGTACATGAAGTGCCGCAGCGACGCGACCCAAGCGCTGGCCGAAGCGCCAGGACTGGAGCGGCTCGCCAAGCCCATCGTCACCGCTTGCGCCGCGGGCGTGAAGGGCGTGGAGCTGGCGCTGCGGAAGAAGCCGCCCGTGAAGAGGCCCGCGACCGTGAAGTCCTCGGCAAGAGTCAAAGCCGCGGTACGCGCGAAGAGCCGGTGATCGGCACTGCCGCGCCTAACCGACGATGACTCTCTTCACGCCTTTTGCGATCAGGAGCTCTTTCACCCGATCGCGGTGATCTCCCTGCAGCACCAGATCGTCACCTTCGAGCACGCCACCGCAACCGAGGCTGTTCTTCAGCTCCTTCAACCAAGTCTGGCGCTGGACGAGCGACAGCTTGAGCTGCTCAACCACTGTGACCTCTTTACCGCCCCGCCCCTTCCGCTCCATGCGAACGACTGCGCACGCCGGCCCCTTGGGCTGCGAGGCGGCAGCGACCGCGGGCGGCGGACCCGACGGCAGCGGACCCAAGCTCAGCGAACCGAAGGGATTGTTGAACGGTGCGGCCGGTTTGTCCTCGGGCGGCTTCTTCTTGCTCACGGATGTCCGTGTCCAGCGTGGCCGTTATCCATCGCCGGTGGCGGCGGCAGGCCTTTGAAGGCGGGCGCGTTCGCATCGCCGCCGGCGAGCGCCATCGCGTAGAGGAACATGCCCACCGGCGTTCCGCTGCGACCATTCACCACGACGATGGGAGTACCCGTGGGGTTGTAGAGCGCGGCGTAAGCGACGTCCTGGTTCAGCTTCTCCTGCGTCGCCGGGCTCTTCATGCACGTCTCCAGCTCTTCGCGCTTTACGGAGCCAGAGGACGCGATCTCCATCACCCGCTCCGGCGTGAGAGAGGTCTGCTCTTCGAAGAGCTGATTGCGAATGCGCCAAAAATCGGGGCTGCTCTCCAAGCAGACCTGCGCACGCGCCCCAGCGCAGCGAATGCCGGTGGGGTCCGGCTGACGCACCAGCGGATTGCACTCCTGCGCGAGCGGAAACTGTCGAGGCTCCACGGAGATGCTTCCTTCCGGGGCCACGCGCTCCAACTCCGCCAGCGTCTTCACCAACTGCGCGCAGTGACCGCAGCGCGTGTCCGTGAAGTCGACGATCTTCACCTTCGCCTCCGCGGATCCTTTGCGCAGGCGCGTGCCGAACTTAGAGACGTCCGGCGACGATGAGTTTCGGTAGATGCTCAATGACGCGCTTACCGCGAGCTTCTCGCCTTCCGGCAGCCCGGCGATCAACTGATCAAGCTGCGGGTTCTCCTTCGAGCTGCGCAGCGCGGAGGAAAGCGACTCCTTCACCGGGGTGGTCTTCAACGCGGGAAAAAGGAGCACGAGATAGGTGGCGACCGCCAGCCCACCGCACCAAGCCAACGCGGACCTGAGCTGACCCTGCTCGAGCTTCAGGGGACCTGGCAGCAAACGAAACGCAAAGAAGGCGAAGAGCAGGGACAACGCGTACGTGAGCAGGCAGGTGAGGCAGACCGACCCCAAACGCAGACTCGCCACGGCGAACGTGATGCACGCAGCGACGCCCGCGCTGGCCGTCACTCGAAGCGCGACACTGGCGACCCGCGGTGATTTCCCAGCGCGCAGGGTCTGAATGAGCACCACGCACAGGGCGAGTGCCACCGTGCTCCACAACAAGCCCAGTCCCGCCACCGGCAACAACGTCAGCCGGTGTAACCGCTCCGCGAAGGCAGAGGTCCAGACCGCCTCGCAGTTCACCGCCTCGTTGATTCCACAAACCGTTTTCCCGCCGGACCGCAGCACCAGAAGTTGCATCCACTGGAAAACGGCCAGCGCCACGGAGGCGAGGCTGGTAGCGAGGAGCAATCCCTGCGACAGCGGGGACACGGTCTCTGAGCTCTTGGTCGTTTCGCTGGTCATCTCACGCCCTTGCGAGGAGCCACCCTCGGCGGTTACCCCTTGTCCTCAAGGTCTTCGTCGGTATAGCGCCCTGTCCCACTATGGAAACTAAAAACGAGCTGGAGTGGGTCCGCTCCCAAGCTGCCCTCTTCGATGCGGCCGGCCGCGAATTCCTCAGGGTCACCGGTCCTGACCGCGCCAGCTTCCTCCATGGAATGGTGACCAACGAGGTCAACAAGTTACCGCCCGGGCACGCCACGTACGCCGCGTTGCTCACCAACAAGGGCGCCATGGTCGGTGATGCCCGACTCTGGAATTTGGGCGACGACATCTTGCTCGACGTTGAACCGGGTTACGGCGCCAAGGTGAAAGCCGGGCTCGAGAAATACCTGATCTCCGAAGACGCGGAGATCCACGACATCACGTCCGAGCTGTCGCTGCTTTGGCTGGGTGGACCGAAGACACCATCGCTCTTTCCCACTGTCCCCACCCTCAACACCTTCGTCGCGACGCAGGTCGGCGGAGCGACCGTGAAAGTCATTGGCTCCGCGCTGATTGAAAAGCACGCGGTGGAGCTGCTGGTCCCGAGCGCGCAGAAGCAAGAGGTCGTGGACGCGATAACCACGTTGGGTTTCCAGCCCATTCATTTCGACACGCTCGAAGCACTGCGCATTGAAGCCGGCGTGCCTCGCTTCGGGCAGGACATGGATGAGACCACCATTCCGCTCGAGGCCAACCTCATCCGCGCCATCGACTACAACAAGGGCTGTTACATCGGGCAGGAAGTGATCGCGCGCGCGACGTTCCGCGGCCACATGAACCGAAAGCTCACGGGACTCGTCCTGAACGAGATGCCTGCGCCTCGCGCGGAGCTTCGTCGAGAAGAGAAGAAGGTCGGCTGGATCACCAGCGCCGTGAAACTTCCGGATCGCACAGACATCATCGCGCTGGGATACGTGCACCGTGACAGCTTGGAGCCTGGGACCTCACTCGAAGTTGCCGGCTCCAATGACAAGGCCACGGTTCACGCTCTACCGTTTCGGCCGTTGTAGCCGAATGACTTGAGCCACCTTGCGCGTCGTTCCGTGTCCTGAGGTTTTCAGGTAGATCGCGCGCCCATGAGCTCGAACGTTCGCATTGAAAAAGACACCTTTGGTCCCATCGAAGTCCCCGCCGACAAATTGTGGGGCGCCCAGACGCAGCGATCCCGGCAGAACTTCGCGATCTCCAGCGAGAAGATGCCGCTCGCGCTGGTCAAAGCGCTGACCCTCGTCAAGAAGGCCGCGGCGCGGGTGAACATGGAGCTGGGCTCTCTGCCCAAGGACAAGGGCGAGGCGATTGTCAACGCCGCGGACGAAGTGCTGGCTGGAAAGCACGATGACGAGTTCCCGCTGAGCGTCTGGCAGACCGGCAGCGGCACTCAATCGAACATGAACGTCAACGAGGTGCTGGCCAACCGCGCCTCGGAGCTGATGGGCGGCGAGCGCGGCGAATCGCGCAAAGTTCATCCCAACGACGACGTCAACAAAGCACAAAGCAGCAACGACGTGTTCCCTACCGCGATGAGCGTCGCCGCGGCAGAGGCGATCGTTCGCTCCGTGATTCCTTCCGTGAAGCAGCTGCGCGATGTGCTCGACGCGAAGGCGAAGGAGTTCAAGGACGTCGTCAAGATTGGCCGCACCCACCTGCAGGACGCCACGCCGCTCACGCTCGGCCAGGAGTTCTCCGGCTACGTCGCGCAGCTCGACCAGGCCGTGAAGCACCTCGAGCAGAGCCTGCCTCATCTTTACGAGCTGGCACTCGGCGGCACCGCGGTCGGCACCGGTCTCAACGCGCCCAAGGGTTACGCCGAGCGCGTCGCCAAGGAGATCGCCTCCCTCTCCGGTCAGCCGTTCATCACCGCGCCGAACAAGTTCGAAGCCCTCGCGGCGAATGATGCGATCGTCGTCGGTCATGGCGCCCTCAAGGGACTCGCCGTCGCGTTGACCAAGATCGCCAACGACGTGCGCTGGCTGTCCTCCGGTCCGCGCTCAGGCCTGGGTGAGATCACCATCCCGGAGAATGAACCCGGCAGCTCGATTATGCCCGGTAAGGTGAACCCCACTCAGTGCGAGGCAATGACCATGCTCTGCGCACAGGTGATGGGGAATGACGTCGCCATCACGTTTGGCGGT
>JBQTKE010000408.1:0-11851 GCA_052386435.1 Myxococcaceae bacterium | reverse complement strand
TGGCTTTGGATGGGTCTTCCTCTAAACTAACCAAATGAAAACGAGTCGCGGCCAGCTCGGCCGGACACTCCACCGCGTCGCGCAATTGGCCTGCGTGGGTCTCGCGTTCGGGGCGAACGGCGCGGGTTGGTCCCCCGGACCGTCGTCCGCCGAAGGTCACCTCTCCGGGTGGATGTCACCCCTTCCGAACGGAGGCGTTCTGGTGGGCGGCGGCACCGTCGACATTGCCGAGAGCTATGACGGTGCGCCAAACACCTTCGCTCCGGCGGCGCCTCCTCCTGGGGGGAACAGTGCGGTTGGGGCCGTCTGTCTTCCTAACGGAAAGGTTTTGATAGCCGACTTCGGCGGAGGAACCCAAGTTTACGACGCACTCGACGGCGGCTGGACTTCCCTCGCCGACCCGACCCCCGGTGTCGATAACGTGACCCCCCTTCGCTTGGCGAACGGGAAGATCGCCCTCGTCACCGGAAACGCCGGAGGCTCCGGCACAACCAACGCGATGTCAATCCTGGATCCAGCCACGCTCACCTGGACCGTGGGCCCCACCTTCTACGCGAGCGGGCAGAGCGCGCCGGCGACTCTCTTGCGGGACGGACGCTTGTTGGTCGCGGGCGGAGTTGGCGGAAGCGCCTCCAACAAGGCCGGCACCTTCGACCCCACGAACAACACCTGGTCGCCCGCACCTGATCTCATGAGTTCGCCCGGGTTCCTCGCGACGCTGCCGAACGGGAAGGTTCTCTCATTCGGGACAAACACGGAGATTTACGACCCCGCCGCCAACGCCTGGATTCCGGGCCCGAACATCCCCTCACCGGTTTACCGCTGGAACACGGCGGTGATTCTTCCGAACGGGCACGTGGTGGTGTTGGGAGCGAACACCGGCCCAGGACTGCAAACCTACGACCCGGTCAGCAACGGTTGGTCCACGGGGCCCGCGAGCGCGGTGCTGCGAACGGACGGTTTGTCCACGGTGCTGCCGAATGGTCGCGTGCTGTACTACGGAGGCAGCACGGAGCTTCGGAGCTCTGAGATTTACGACAACTTCACCCCCAGGTTCGCCGGGCGCGCGCCTCTTTCCTCTCCCCGGTCGGGCGCGGCCGCGACCCTGCTTCCGACGGACGAAGTGCTGGTGGCGGGCGGAGCCGACGCGAGCGGCGCTCTATCGACCGCGACGCTGTATGTGCCCGCGAGCGACACCTGGCTCCCCACCGGCAGTCTGCGCACGGCACGAACGGGCCATCGGATAACTCTGCTCCGCGGAGGAGCGGTGCTGGTCACGGGAGGCACGGACGCGAGCGGCAACGTCACCTCGAGCGCGGAGCTCTTCAACCGCGCCACCGCTGCCTGGACCACCGTGGCACAGATGGCGCGGGCAAGGACCGGACACACCACGACAACTCTGGCCGACGGGACGGTGTTGGTGATTGGCGGCGCTGCCAGCGACCTCACCTCGGCCGAACGTTTCGTCCCCGGCTCCAACCAGTGGGTCCCTGTTGCTCCCATGGCGAACGGACGCAGCGGCCACACGGCGACGCTGTTGCCCGGGGCAAAGGTCTTGGTATGTGGCGGCGGCAGCACCACCTGCGAGCTCTATGGTGTGGCCACCGGAACCTGGTCCCTCGCCGCGGCTCCCGCTGCCACTGCCGCGGGCTCCACCGCGACGTTGCTGCCGAACGGGGGCGTGTTGCTGACGGTCGCCGGGACCAGCTCCGCCCAGGTGTACACGCCGTCCACGAACAGTTGGGGACCGGTATTGACCCTTCCCAACCTTCACGAGAGCGCGACAGCCACGCTGCTGCGCAACGGGAAAGTCGCGGTTATTGGCAAGCTTCCCCATGCCTCGCTGATGGCGGACCTCTACGACTACGTCAGCGGAACCTGGTCGACGGTGAATGCAGTAACGTCGGCGCGCCACGCTCACGCCGCGGTCGCGCTGGCAGATGGGCGGGTCTTGCTCGTCGGCGGCAACGGCGCCTCTGGCCCGCTCGCCTCGGTGGACCTCTTCGACGAAGGCAGGGACACGTTGGCCGCCGCGACCCCGGTGCTCAACGCGCCTCCCGCGGCGGACTCCAGCTCCTTGAGCATCACCGGCTCACTCTTCTTCGGCATCAACACCGGCTGCGGCGGAACCACCACCTGTTCGCAAACCAATTTTCCGCTCCTCGCGGTGGAGAACCTGGAGAACGCGCAGACGACTTTCCTCGCCACCACGAATTGGACCTCCACCTCCGCCAGCGCGCGGGTCCCGTCCTCACTGCCTTTCGGCAGCTACCGGGCCAGCGTTATCGTCAACGGCGCGCAGAGCGTCAGCAGGCCTTGGACCTACGTCGGCGGCAACGGCACCCAACTGGCCTTTCTCACGCCGTCGCGCACCTTCTCTGCCGGGGAGTGTGGTGGAGAGGCCAACGTGGTGAGCGTGCAGTTGCAGAACAGCGTGGGCACTCCCGTCAACGCGCTCCCAGGTGGCCAATCGTTTTCAATTGGCAGCACTTCGACCGGGACCGTGACCTGGTACGCCGACGCCGCCTGCTCGCAGGCAGCTCCGGGAGGGTTGTTCACGCTGCCGGCCGGGATGCACACGCTCAGTGCCTACTATGTCGACACGCGAGCCGGAGCCGTCTTGTTCACCACCTACTCCGGGCTCACCACGGAGGCCGGTCCGCAGAGTCACACCGTCTTGGGCACAGGAGCAGCCGTAGACCTTCCAGTGACCGAGCCGCTGTCTCGGTTGCATCTAAAAACCGGTTGCGGCTGCGGCACCGTGGAGCCCGGCCTGCTTCCGTTAGGGTTGGTGCTTTTCCTGGCCCGGCGGAGACGACCTCACCGCTGACGCAGGTGCCTGTGGATGTGAGCACCGCGGTGACCGTGTTTGCATCAGCGACCCGCGAGGCGCGCGACCTCCCGACGCGCCAAGGGGCTCGTCACCACATCGTGCAGCCGCAAGAGGGTGAGTTCGTCGTAGTGGCTCCACGTGAGCGCGTTGTGAATTCGCGACCACCCCCGCTCGGTATACAAGCCGCCGGCGAGCGCGTTCTCGCCGCCAATTGGCACCCTCAGCCGCTTGGCTTCGCTGCCCACCCAGAAAACCAGTGACTCGGCGAGCGACGCAGCTTCCGGCCCGCCATCGCCATTGCCCATCTCTAAGCAGGTGAAATCCAGCGCGATCTTTGGCCGGTCTGGACGCGCGCGCAGCTGTGCGAAGAGGAAGATGAGCTTGTGGTAACCGTGACCGATGCGGTCGTCATCCCACTCGTGGGCATCGCTGGTGGAGATGAGCCCGGCCGAGAGCTCCGCCCGACGGCTGTCTCCCGCGCGCCAGTGCACCCCCGGGACCCGGCCGATGATTCGAAGGTGTTTCATCCGCGAGCTCGCAATCACGTCTGCGGCCATGCCGAGCACTTGCCGCCCATGCTCAAGCAACGACTGGCGATACCACTCGAAGACGTCGCGGCCATATGCGGTGCGCAGGTGGTCCTCTTGCGCAAAGAACGATTCACTCGTGGGAAGTCGAATGTCTTCGGGGGATGACAGCGTGTGGCTACTCCACGCCGCACGAAGTTGCGTTAACGTGCCGCCGTATTTGCGCAGCGCCCAACGGCGGAAGCTCGCGCGGGCAGGCGCGGAGTACGCCTGTAAGACGCCGGGATTGGGATAGCCCGCACCAACGTCGTGCGAATTGTACGACGGGTAGCGAAGCTCCGACGCGGATCCGAGGCCGATCACGAGGCCATGCATTTGGTTCGCGAGGTGCGCGTAGTGGTCAACGAATGCATGAAGAAACTCTCGGTATTGCTCCAACACCAGTGGCGTCGCCCACACGGACAGCGCCTCAGTGCTCAAGTTTCCCTGCGCGGAAACGTAGAGAAGATCGCTCGAGGTGTTCACGGTTCCCAGCCCATCCAAGTCTCTCCCCGCGTAGCGCGCGAACAGCCACGGAGGCAGCGGAACATGACAGGTGTCCCCAACGTTGGTTCCGCACGCGTGAAAGGCGATGACCGGGCGGAACATGAGACCGTTGGAAACAATGGCGTGAGCCATGCGGTCCACCCAGCGAAAGTCGAACTGCTGATCTCCCGCGCGCTCAACAGAGCCCCACCACACGTCGATGCTAATGCTCTGAATGCCGAGCGCCTTGGCTTGAGCCAGCTCCTGCTCGAACCGCACCCACTCGTGCTCGAGCTCGGGTGCGAAGGGGTCATCGAGGCTGCCTACGGTGAGCGGAGCCATGGCGGTCAAGTGCACGCGACGCAAACCCAGCTCCCCTGAAATCAGAGACGCACTTCCGTCCTGAGAAGGTTCGGGCGACATGAAACATCCAAACCAACCCCAGACAACAATCAACAGCGATGGCAGTAGGCGCATGGGCATGGGCCAAGCAGCTAGCATTGGCTTCGGTCCTTCGCTTTGGCGGTCGGGCCCATTTCTATGGCGAGCGCGCCACCCAGCGCGGTGGACTCGGGCGCGCGTGATATGGCGCGGTGCGAATGCCCCGCCACCCAGAGTCGAGGAAGCCGCCGCTGCTCGAAGGTCGCCTGCCCGCGATCCGCGACGTCAGTGGTCCGCTGGGAATTGAAATTGAGGCCGCGTTGGAGAGCACCACTCGTGAGTGGGCAGGGGCACGACCCGCGTTTGTTCTTCCGTTGTATTCAACGGTGCTGTCGATGGAGTCCGATGACCCGTGGGTGCCTCGAGTTCTAGACGCGAGCCACTGGCTGCTCATGCCCCTCGGCGTCTCGGTTCGCTGGCGGTGTCACAGCCCGGTGGGAACCATGCTGCTGCTCACCCCCAACCCGCAACTGATACGGACTGTTGCAGAAACCTACGCGAAGGAAGTCGAGCTTGCGGGACTGCAGCAATCCCTGAAGACCGTGCTCGCCGCGCCTCGCACCAACTGGGTGAACGAGGTCGCGCAGCGCTACGCGTTCGAACGCTCAGTCTGCAAGAAGCGGAACAACGCAGCCACGGCCTTCCTCGAGACGGAGCTGCTCAAGGAATGGTACTTCGTTCGGCGCGAACACGAGCTTAGGCGTCCTCGAACATCGCACCTTCGTCAGCACCGGGACTCCATCCAAAAGGCCCAAGCTTGGATTGATGCCCACCTTCACCAACGCGTCACCGTGTCTCAGATTGCACGCGCCGCCCATCTCAGTACGCGCGCATTGTCGCGGGCCTTTGACCAGCAACTGGGCATGGGGCCGGCGACGTATTTGCGCGCACGCAGGCTCGAGGATGCGCTGCTGCTTTTGAGAGGCGAGCGCTACGACGTCAGCGAGGTCGCGGCGCAAGTTGGCTACGGAAACCTCTCCGCGTTCTCAGCGGCATTTCATCAGCGCTTCGGAGCGCCGCCGTCCAGCTTTCGGAGGAGAAGCGCACGCTCAGACCGATAGACTGCAGTCAGCGGAGCCACTGCTGACCAGATGCCGGTAAAAAAGGCCGGACGCCTGGGCGCTCTCCGGGTTGTCCGGATTGATCGACGACAACCCCAACGCCACGCCGAGCGCGTAAAGCAAAATCCTCAAGCCGAGCGCTGCGACGGCACCACCGAAGATTGCCCCCCAACTCAGACGGGGTACCGGCAGGCTCGCGGCGCGCTCGACGTCTCTCGTCGTCATCTCCGCGGCGAACGGAATCGGCTTTGACACATTTCGGGCTGATCGAGCCGATGCGCGCACTCGCCCGGCCAGCACAGACTGATCTACCGTTTCGCTCGTGGCCGACCCTTCGAACAACGCCCTGATCTCCGGCAGTGTCATCCGCTCCTACCGGGTCACGCTCGAGGAGCTGAAGATCCTCGAAGCCGTGGTCGATCGCCTGGAGCCGGTGTCGGTCCCCTTGCTCGTCAACCCGCCACCCCCATCCGCGTGGCTGCCGGTCAAACGCATCGTGGAGATTCTCGACGCCGCGGACCGCGTGGGCGGGCAGGAGCTGACGTGGACTTTGGTGAACCACGCGACGCTGCAGGGTGCATCCCCGCTGCTGCGACCGATGATTCAAGCGGTGTTGGCGGCCACCGGGGTTCAGCCGGCTGCGCTCTTCACTCGCCTGCGAATGCTGAGCCTGGGCACCCTGCGAGGTGTCACCTCGACCTACCATCCGGAGACGTTGCGCAGCGGAACGGTCCGGGTCGACATCGCCGAGCCCGTCCCGGCACTGATGTTCCGCTGCTTCGAGGGGGGGCTTGCAGCTTGCTTCGCCTACTGCAAGACGACCGGCACCATCGGTCCCGCGAAGCCGTACGTCGACGGCACCAGCGCTTCCTACTTCGTTCAATGGAAGTGAACGAGCCTGAGCGCCCGACTTGAAGGAGGGGCGCCGGATCTACTTGCGAACGGCGACCGCTTCAGCGCTGGCCGGCCTTGGTGCCAGCTCCGCTCGTGCGCGGGTCGTCCTTCGGGTCGTAGTAGTTGATGTCGAAGGGCCCAATGCCGTGCAGCTGCACGATGGTCTCCCCCTTCGCCATCGCGTAGTGCGCCATCTTCGCGGGCATGGCAAAAAAGCCACCCGGACCCGAGGCCGTCATCGTCTTCCAATCCGCCTTCTCGCCGTGGCCAATCATCAAGTTCCCACTGATAACCGTGACCAGCTCGTCGGCGGAATGCCAGTGCGCGGAGATTTTGAAGTTCGCGGGCATCTTCAAGCGGATGGTGAACACCTGATTCGGCTGCCCCGGATCGCCCTGAAGAACGGCCAGCTTTGCACCCGCCGGAAGCCCCGGAGGGCCATCGCCCCACTTGAGATCCTTCGGCATCGCCATCATGTGCTCTGGCACGACCGCCGCCTTGCAGGCCGCGGTCGCCGAAGCGGCCGGCGGAGGCGTCGCCGGTTTTGCCGGAGGCGTTTGAGCGAAGGCGGGAATCGCGAGAAGCACCAGCGCTGCTGTAACCAATCGCTTCATATTGGGATCTCCGGTGAGGGTTGAGGCGCGATTCCTAGCAACGGCGGGATTACCCGTCAGCACCTTTTCAGCACCTTTTTCAAGTCGCGCACTTCGAACCCAGGTAGCACCAGAACGAACACCTCCCGACTGTCGCGCCGACTGTCGCGGAAACGGCCCCAGCCGAAACCCGGTCACCGCGACGAGGCGGCGAATTCGCGAAAGCGCGCCAGACCCTTCTCGATGTTCTTCCTCCCTTTGCTTCATCTTGCGCGCCAGGCGCTGCAACTTGACAACAAAACAAGACCAGACCAGACTTAGTTCTATGAAAACCTACAATGTTCAAGAAGCAAAAACCAATCTTTCCAGAATCTTGGAGGAGGCCGCGCGGGGTGAGGAGATCGTTATTGCGAAGGCCGGGCGTCCCTACGTGAAGCTGGTTGCCTGCCTCCCCGAGCGGACGGCCCGCATGCTGGGCGGCTGGGAGGGAAGGGTCACAATTGCCCCTGATTTCGACCAAACCCCCGAGGACATCGTCCAGTCATTCGAGGGTCAGGATCCATGAGGCTTTTGCTCGACACCCACGTCTTGCTTTGGTGCCTGGCCGAGCCCTCAAAGCTCTCCGCCGCCGCGCGTTCGAAGATCGAATCTCCTGACTCGACGGTCTTCGTCAGCGTCGCGTCCGCGTGGGAAATGGAGATCAAGCGCGCCATCGGCAAGCTCGAGAGTCCGGATGATCTCGAGGCTCAGCTCCGCGCGCGGCGCTTCACCGAGTTGCCACTCTACGTTCGGCACGTCATGGGACTTCGCCTTATCCCCGCGCTACACAAAGACCCTTTCGACCGCATCTTGATTGCGCAGGCAAAGCAGGACGACCTGACACTCGTCACTCGTGATCCTCACGTGATCGCGTACCCGGTTGAAACTCTGCTCGCTTAGGCGCAACAGCGCGCCGTTCAACGCGTGCAGCGGCCAACTACCTCCGACGACTTTCAACTCGGAGTCCCCAGCGACGACACCCTGTCCGAGCTTCAGCTCAAGGTTGGCTTCGCGTGTCAGGGCGGGCCCGGCGACCACTGGTCGTGGGCAGTCTGGCTCCTCCTACTGCTCACGCGTAGACCCCAATCAAGAAGAGGAAAATGAAAGCAGCAAACCGGAGCAGAAGGCTGGTGGCGGTGGGGTGGCTGAAGGGGCCGCGGACAGCAGAAGGCGGCCGCAAAGGTACGCGGAGAGGTATCGAACGAGGGTGATGGCGAGGCTTTGGGTACGCGAAGCGCAGAAGACGGAGGACATTCACCCCGACATCGATGTCGACTTCCTCTTGCGCCAAGTCGTGGGCGCGCTGCTACCGTGCCGTCCTCCTGACCGAGCGCGAGGTGCAGGAGAAGCTGACTATTTCGAACCGAGCGCTCGACGCGAACGCTTCTGCCAGACGCAGGAACGCCGCGCATTCGGCCACGGTGCCGAGCTTCTCGACAGCTTGCTTGATGACGCACAGGTGAAGAGGTAGGGGCACTACGGAGCGAGGACAAGCAAACTGCGACGACGGGTCGTCACCGCTTCCGACGGTGGAGCCGTCTTACAAGAAAGCCGCGGTGCCTGGTATCGGGTTGACGTGGGCGGTACGCTTCGAAGCGTGAAGCACGTTCCTCGCGGACTGCAGTGGCTTTTTTGGAACCTCGACTTCGCGAGGCTCGACTTGGAGCGCGATGCGGATACCGTCCTTGCTCGCGTCCTTGAATATGGACGCACAAGGGATGTGCGTTGGGCGATGAAGCACTACGGCCTCGCGCGCATCCGCCGTTTTTTTCGTGAGGTTGGAGATCCGGAGCTCTCTGAGCGTACCGTGCGGTTCTGGCGATGCCTGCTCAACGCAAAGGACGAACCGTGGCGAAGACCACCGGCCTGGCGCCGCAACAGCTCCGCACTTTGGATCGACTGAAAAAACTGCCCGCACTGCAGCAGGTGGATCCGCGGTTGCATTTCACTTGTTGCACCGCCGTTCCGTCGCTCTTGACCTCTTCAGTGCGCGAAAGGCGCGAATCTTCAGCCACTTCAGCGGGCAAGCTTGAATCGAGGAGCAGGCATCAAGCAGCCGTCGTTCGCGGTGGCCGTTGCGAAATTCAGTGGGGGAGAAGGTACGGCTTCCAGTCGTCCTCGGTCAGCTTCGCGACCCTCTTGGGGTTCGCGCTCGCGAACTCCTCCGGAACGAGGAACCTCCCGCCCGCCACCTTGCTCTTGAGACCCGGCATGGAGACGGTCTGCTCGAAGAGCAGCTGACGGAGATCCTTGATCGGCAGGCGCCCATGCTGGTCGACAATCCGCGCCACCCGGTTGGTCACCAGCGGCGCAGAGAGTGAAGTCCCGCTCATCCTGATCGGCTTGTTCGGATTCAAGACATTCGAAGCGGGCACTTTGATTCCTGGCGCTGCGAGGTGCACGTGCTGCGGCGAATAGTCGGAGAGGCTCGCGAATTTTCCGTTCCAGCCCGCTGCGGCGACACGGAGAACGTTGTCGCGGCCGTACCCTTTCATCCGGGCCCTGCTCGGAACAACCTTCTGACCGGTGTTCCCCGCCGCGAGCACGAAGAGCACATCGGGGTGCGCCGCAAAGAGTTCCTCCATGAGATTGCAGTTGCGCTCACGTATCTTCGTTTGAAGGCTTCGGTCCGAACGAATGTTTTCCCAGAACATGGGGCCCTCCTGTCCGTCCAGGGCTCTGTCCGGCAAGACCTTCTTGAACGCGAAGTCACTCAGGGAACCGTGTAGGTCCACCGCCCGGAAGAACTGGATCATCCATGCGTGCTCTTGCCCGCCACTCGACATATTGACGACGGTGGCTCGTCCCGCGCGAATGGTGTTGGAAACGGTCTCAAACCACTTCTCGGGCGTGGGCCACGCACCTTCCGTATCGCCCTCGATCGGAATAAACAGCAGACGGGAGCGCTTTGGGGGCAAGTTGGCCATGGCGACACCCGTAACGGCGGTGCCATGGAAACCGAACAAGTGTATGGGCTCTTCCTCGAAGTGATTTAGGCCCTCCCTGACTTGTTGCAGACTCCCCTTGATCACCCCGAGTGCGCCGCGCGCCCTCACGAGGGGGTTTCTCGCAACGAAGAAGCTCATCCCGGCTTTGGTCTCGCTTCTCGCGATTTGCCCAGGCCGTTGTTTGCGTGTCGTCGTAGAAACTCGTCGGAAACCGATTCATCTCCAGGACAGTCTTGGGAACGCTCCCGAGCGCGGTTCGGTCCGGAAGGTTCCCTAACGTCGCTACGTCGAGGCTGCGAAGGTCCGGGTGTCCGGGGCGCAGGCAGGTGTCCAACACCAGCACGCCGGCGCTGTCTCTGGCTGGCGCCACTGCGCGCGCCCCCTCTTCGCGTGCGATGGCCTCTTGCGCCTTTTCGGTTGAACCGACCGCACCCGTCACCTTCGGAATTCTCACCGCCATGGACGAATTATCAGGACGAGCACTTCGAGAGTTGTTGCAACTCTAGGGCCGGGATCTATCCCCATTCCGAAACGCAGGTCCTTGATGTCGCAGTACGACTCCTCCCTCGGCACCTGTGGAGCACTCGGCGCCCAAGTCTCAATTTCGAGTTGGTCGACGGTTCGCCCGGCGTCAACGTCCGAGAGCGCTTCGAGCGTCAGTGCGTGCCCGACCGACACGAGCTCAGACGACAATGTGAGGCTTTTATTGTTGGCGCGAACCACTTCATTATTCGAAGCATGGTTCCAAGCCGGCCGGATCGACTCTCGGTCCCGGCTTCGACCGGCCACCTCCAGCTGACTCATCCGGCTCAAGCCGCGCAGTCCCCAAGATCGAAGAAAACGCAGCGTCACCACCCAGCCTCGTATCCGAAGGAGTCCCGATGAACGCCCTCCAGAACTACCAGCTCACAGACGAGATTTATAAGACCCTCTCGACCACGGTGGTGCGAGCCCGCCGCAAGGCGGATGGCGCGGCGGTCATCCTCAAGTACCCCACCGCCGAGCGCCCCTCGATGCTCGAGACCGCCCGCTTTCGGCATGAGTACGACATCCTCAAGCTCTTCGATTCGAAGCAGGTGGTCCGGGCGTATGGGCTGGAGGTCGTCGATCACCGCCCGCTCCTGGTGTGCGAGGACACCGGCGCCACCAGCATCGGCGACTATTGCCGCAACCGGCGCCTGAGCGCGGAGGAGTTTCTGACAATGGCGCTCGAGGTCTGCGACGCGCTCGCGGCCATCCACGCCAAGCGCGTCATCCACAAGGACATCAACCCGAGCAACATCGTGATCAGCCCGAACAAGGGCACCGTGCAGCTGATCGATCTCGGAATCGCCACGCGGCTCTCGAGGGAGACCCAGGAGGTCCGCAACCCCGACCAGCTGGAGGGCACGCTGCAATACATGTCTCCGGAGCAGACGGGCCGGATGAACCGGACCATCGACTACCGCAGCGATCTCTACTCGCTGGGCGCGACGTTCTACACGCTCCTCACCGGCGTCCGCCCCTTCGACACGGATGACGCCATGGAACTCATTCACTGTCACATCGCGAAGGAGCCGCCTCCGGTGTCGGAGCGACGCAAGGATCTCCCGGAGATGATCTCCAAGGTCATCTCCAAGCTGATGGCGAAGACGGTGGAGCAGCGGTTCCAGAGCGTCCACGGGCTGCGCGCCAGCCTGACCGAGTGCCTGCGGCAGCTCAAGGAGACGGGCACGGTGGTCCCCTTCGAGCTGGAGCGGGATGACGTGCCCCAGCAGTTCGAGGTCCGGCAGGAGCTCTACGGGCGCGCGAAAGAGGTCCAGAGCCTGCTCGAAGCCTTCGGGCGCGTGTCACAGGGTGGCACGGAGCTGCTGCTGGTGGCGGGGTACTCTGGCATCGGTAAATCCGCGCTGATCAACGAAGTGCACAAGCCGATCGTCCGCCAGCGGGGATACTTCATCTCCGGCAAGTATGATCAGTTCAACCGCGCCACTCCTTACTCGGCCATCTC
>JBQTKE010000407.1:0-1870 GCA_052386435.1 Myxococcaceae bacterium | reverse complement strand
CACCATGGCCGACGTTCAGAAGTACGAGGGAAGCGCGCGCTGCCTCGCGGGCGTTGACCTCTCGAAGCTCCCCATCACCCACTACGACGGCAAGTCGAAGTAGAGGATCGCGACATGCCACGGACAGCGTTGATCACCGGCGCATCCGCGGGGCTTGGGCATGACTACGCCAAGCTCTTCGCGGCGGACAAATGTGACTTGGTGCTGGTGGCGAGGCGGAAGGATCGCCTCGACGCTCTCGCGAAAGAGCTGATCGCCGCGCACGGGATCTCGGTCCAGGTGATCCCCGCGGATCTCACCGACGCCAAGGTCCGCGCGCGCATGGTGAAGGAGCTCACTGAGCGAAAGGTGGAGATCGAATTCCTGGTCAACAACGCCGGCTACGGAGACAACGGCGCGTTCGTGGGGAGCGACGTCTCGAAGCAGCTGGGGATGGTCGACCTGAACATCTCCGCGCTGGTGGAGCTGACCCACGCGTTCTTGCCGGCGATGGTCTCGCGTGGTCACGGACGGATCCTCAACATTGGATCCACCGCGGGCTTCCAACCCGGTCCGTACATGGCGGTCTATTACGCGAGCAAAGCGTTCGTGAATTCGTTCACTGAAGCGCTGGGCTACGAGCTCAAGGGCACTGGCGTCACCGCGACGGTGAGCTGCCCGGGTGCCACGCATACCGAGTTCGCCCAGGTGGCGGGAAGCAGCAAGTCTAACCTGTTCCTCAAAGGCGGCGCGATGTCGTCCGAGCAGGTCGCCAAGGAAGGCTACCGCGCCATGCTCGCCGGCAAATCGATGGCGGTGCACGGTTTGAAGAACAAGATCGCCACCGCGAGTGTCCGCATTGGCCCGCGCGCGCTGGTCCGTTCGGTGGCGGCGACGCTGAACCGGCCGGCCGAGCCGTGAGCCAGAGCGATCCCTCCGAAAGTTACCGGCGGGATCGCGTCGCACCCGCGGTTCGTTTCGATGATGTCGAGACCACCGTCTCGCATCTCTTCCGACGCTCTCATCCGGCGCTCGCGAACCGGAGCTACGGCGAGGCGCTCTACGACGGGCTCGCGAAGCGGGGCCTGCTGACGACGGAGTTCACCGAGCTGGGTGGAGGCACGGGCTTTGTCGCCAAGGCGATCTCATCCAAGGTCCGGCGTTACACGTTCGTGGATCTCTCACGCCCGCTGCTGAGACTGCAGCGTGAACGAGTGCCCGCGGCGCGCGCGGTCTGTGCCTCAGCGGAGCGGTTGCCGTTCGCGGCGCGTTCGATGCAGGGACTGTTTCTCGCGAACGAGGTGATCGCCGATCTGCGCGTCGCTCCCACGCAGAGCTCGGAAGCGATCAAGCTGGTGACGCGCTTCGAGCTGGACGCGACCGACTCGAAGCTCCTCAACGTGGGAGCGATTCATCTGGTGCAAGAGCTGGCCCGAGTACTCGCGCCCGGCGCCGCGGCCTGCCTCACTGAGTTTGGTGGAGACTTCGCGCCCGCGCCGGTTCGGCTCTATGGACCGCTCGGGAAGGGAGACCACGTCGAACACTCCATTCACTGGGGCCAGCTCGAAACAGTCGCGAAGGCGCTGGGCCTGCAGACCGAACGCGTGCCGCTCGCGGATCTCCTCGAAGTGGATCGCCGAATGCGCGTCGCGAGCTACGTCGACGTGCTGAGACTGCGCCACCTTGTTCCCAGGGTGCCAATCCTCGCGTTCCCCAAAGAGGAGCTGGAAGCGCGGCACCCACTTCTGACGCGATTCTTCCGCTTCGAGTTCCCCGAGATCGGCTCGCCGCGCTTTCCGGATCCCCAAGCCAGCGGCGGGTTCTGCCAGCTCTTTCACGCGCTGCTGCTACGAAGACCGTCGTGAGGGGGGCCTGAATAAAAAAAAAAACA